>CAYXMC010000057.1:0-8549 GCA_964466095.1 uncultured Methylophilaceae bacterium
AGCGATGAAACTTTTACAGACTTTTACAGCATGTGCTTTTCTGTTAACCGCACAGCTCACCAACGCTGGCGAGTTTGGTGACCACTGCACTACCGGGCTGGCCAATGGGCGCATGATCCAGACCAAATGCGAAATCAATAGCCAGCTGGATGGCAAGACTTACTGCTTCGGCAGTACACAAGCACAGGCTGAATTCATGAAAGACCCGCAGGCCATCATCAACAAAGCTGAAGCTTTTTATGCAAAAAATGCAGAGCCGATAAGGGAAAAGATTTCGCAAGAAGAAGCTGTACGCCAGATACAAAGCAAGCAATGCGATCTTTCCAATAAGGATGCCGGCTATCTGGAACTGGACGGCATGGACTTACGCCACTGCAACATGGTCAACACCAGTTTTTTTGGCGCTTATCTGCGCGGCGCCAATCTCAGTGGCAGCAATCTGGAAAAGGCCTACCTCAATCTGGCCAGACTAGAAAACGCGGACCTCAGTGGTGCCAACCTCAAAGACGCTACTATCTTTCAGGCTATTTTTGACAAGACCAACTTCAAGGGTGCCAATTTGGTGAATGCCCGCATGATAGGAACTCTCGGCAATGTAGACATGAGCGGAGCCAATATCGAAAAAGGTCGCTTTGGTCTTGATATCGGCAACCAACCCATGGGGGCTATGCGTTTTGATGCAGTTGGTGGCAACTTTGCAAATACCAACTTTGCTGGCGCAGATATCAACCGATCCAACTTCCGCTTTGCTGATTTTAGAGGTGCTAATTTACGTGGTGCAGATTTGTTCCGGGCAGACTTGAGCAAAGCAGACCTGACCGGCGCAGACATTACCGGAGCCAACCTGAACGAGGCTGTCTTGGATGGCACTGTCATGACAGGAACAAAAGGACTGGAAGCAACAAAAGGCTATGACATCAGCAAAGGCAAATGTGTCGATTGCGCGATTAAAATGGAACCTGACGCCGTTGCCATGAGTAATGATCAGCATGCAGGCACATGCCCATTGCACGCACGAAAGAACTAACTAAAACTACTAGACGCATGACGCACTAATGCGTCATGCGCTCCAGTGCAGCCCTGTCCAGTAATTCGACAACTCCGCGCCCAAGGCTAACCCAGCCTTTTTGCTCAAACCGTTTGAGTTGGCGGCTGACCACTTCGCGGGCCGTTCCAAGCTCATCGGCAATCTGCTGATGCGTGCGGCTGACTTTTCCAGCAGTCTCATCCAGCAGCAATTTGGCAAGACGAGCATCCAGGCTGTGAAACGCCACTTCGTCCAGCAGCACTATCAAATCACTGATGAGTGCGCCATAGTTTTCCATGACAAAGCGGCGGAACACGGATGACTCGATCATGAGTTGATGGAACACAGGGGCCGGTACAATCACATCGCGTATCGGCTCTTCCACCACGGTAGAGGCAGGATAATCACTACGCCCAAGCAGGCAGGTAGTGGTCAGCACACAGGTTTCTCCAGCGCCTACCCGGTAAAGCAATATCTCGCGACCACTGCTGGAAAGCTTGTAAACCCGAGACTGCCCTGCGAGGCGCATCACATAAGCATTGCAGGGCATGCCCTCGGAATAGCCTATGGTGCCAACCGGCGCCTCGACGATACGCGCATGCTTGGCCAGCATGGCTTTGGCTGGCTCTTCAAGCGCCAGCAAGTCAGGAAACGTACTCAACCACGATAATGACTCCATGCCTCCCACCCCCAAGATTCAGTTATTGTTATCTATTCCGTAATGAGTTGCCGGATCAACTCCATCGTCAATGCTACGCCAAAACCGGTAATGTCCGTGCCCACAGCACCCAAGCCACCCTTGCGACGACAGGCAGACAAATCCATATGCAACCACGGTGTATCGTGCTCAATAAACTTGCTGAGAAAGCGCGCTGCCAGCACATGGTCAGCCTCGGACTCCAGCGTACACTGCTTGATATCTGCAACATCGCTTTCCAAGTCTTCATCATAATCTTCATCAAACGGAAATGCATTTACCCGCTCGCCAGCCTGCCTGCCAGCACCAACCGCTTTACATAGCAGCTCCGGCCGATTACCCAGCACACCACTATACCTGTCTCCCAGCGCCGTGATCATGCTGCCAGTGAGGGTTGCATAATCAATCATCAGGTCCGGCTTGGCGCGAGACGCCAGCGTCAAGGTATCTGATAACACCATGCGGCCTTCGGCATCCGTATGCACGATCTCTATGGTCTTGCCGTTCAGTGCTTTCACGATGTCATTTTGCTTATAGGCTTTAGGGCCGATATGGTTCTGCGCCACCGCCAGCCAACAATCCAGCTTGACTGCTAGCTTGAGGCTGCTGACCGCCTGCAGTATCCCCAGCACCACTGCGGAACCGTTCATGTCCTCATGCATATTGAGCATGTAACGTGAAGATTTCAGGTTATGCCCGCCAGTGTCAAAACAAATACCCTTACCCACCAGCGCAATGTGTTTTTTTGCCCCTTTAGGGTTATAAGTCAGGTGCACAATCGCTGCATCCTGCGGATCAGAGCCTTGACCCACTGCAACAAAAGCACCTGCGCCCATTTTAGCAAGTGCGGGCATATCAAACTCTTCATGCTTGCAGCCCCAGGCTTTGGCAAGCGCCGCAATTTGCTTGCGATAGAGCGCCGGTGTCAGCCTGTTCGGCGCTTCTATCGTCAATTTACGCGTGAGCGTATTGCCAGCCGCCAGTGCCTGAACCTCTGCATAGCCATCATTTCGATGGTAGCCGTATACATGAATCCGCTTCAGCGGATAGTTTTTACTTTTCTCCTTGCGTCCCGACATATCCTCAGCATTAAGCAATGCAATATAGATGGCATCCCGCAACGCAGCAGCCTTCAACTCATCGGCTGTGTTCACCAGAATATGCAGAGCTTCCGGCTTTTCATCCAGTATCGGCTGCAAAGCTTTGCGCAACAAACTCTGCCGCTGAAATGGACTCAGGGTATCTGCAAGCGCCAACCAGCTAGCCACCCCACCGGATGGCAGGTCTGCTGTCAGCGGCTTCTTGGCCAACTCAACCATTTTCATGCGGTTACGCTTGAGCTTGCTTTGCAGCACAGCATCAAACACCGGCGATTGCTTCTGCTTTTCTGCCATTACAAGCAGAACGTGGCTGGCCTTGGCCAGATTTTCCTCTGTTGGCAAAGCCGCGCTTTGCTGAATCTCAACTGCCATACAACTCCTGTGATTCCCTCAAATAATGAAGCTATTAAACCAGATTTCTAGGGTAAAAAATCATCTTAAAACTTGACCAAAACTGTCAAAAAAGCCAAACTACGCCTAATTCTGACCTCAAGCTGAGTTCTAATTATTTTGGATTTCCTTTTTGGCCAACAAGTTTTACTACATAACTTAACCGCTTGACCAAGCCCCCAAATTTAATTCTATCCGCGCTACTGTTTGACCCAGCGTAGCATGGATATTGTCTGGAGAACTTTAAATGGCTTTAACCCCTGATAACGACCCGCAAGAAACACAAGAATGGCTTGAAGCCATCGAATCCGTTCTTGAAACGGAAGGGACAGAACGTGCCCATTTCTTGCTGGAAACCATGATCGACAAGGCACGTCGCTCCGGCGCTTATCTGCCTTACAACGCCACGACAGCCTATGTAAATACGATTCCCACCCATATGCAGCAAAAGCTGCCAGGGGATCCTGAGATGGAACGCCGCATCCGCGCACTGATTCGCTGGAATGCGATCATGACTGTGCTGCGTGCCAATGAAAAATCACCAGGTTTGGGCGGCCACATCGCCAGCTTCCAATCTGCAGCCACTTTGTATGACGTAGGCTTTAATCACTTTTTCCGTGCTGCCAACGAAAACTTTGGTGGTGACTGTGTTTATTTCCAGGGCCACTCTTCCCCTGGTGTTTATGCTCGCGCCTATCTGGAAGGTCGCATCACCGAAGAACAACTAGATAATTTCCGTCAGGAAACGGGTGGCAATGGCCTCTCTAGCTACCCACACCCATGGCTGATGCCGGATTTCTGGCAGTTCCCTACCGTTTCCATGGGCATTGGCCCATTAGCCGGTATCTATCAGGCACGTTTCCTCAAATACCTGCACAACCGCGGCATTGCTGATACTTCAGACCGCAAGGTTTGGGTATTCTGTGGTGACGGCGAAATGGACGAACCAGAATCCTTAGGTGCAATTTCCCTCGCTGCCCGTGAAAAACTGGACAATCTGATCTTCGTTATCAATTGTAATTTGCAACGTTTGGACGGCCCAGTGCGCGGCAACGGCAAGATTATTCAAGAATTGGAGTCAGATTTCCGTGGCTCCGGCTGGAACGTACTCAAAGTCATCTGGGGTTCTTACTGGGATCCATTGTTGGCGATGGATAAGGATGGCTTGCTGCGTAAACGCATGGAAGAATGCGTGGACGGTGAATACCAGAACTTCAAGCAAAAGGGTGGCGCTTACACCCGCGAGCATTTCTTCGGCAAATATCCTGAGCTGAAAGAAATGGTTGCTGCCATGTCCGATGCTGACATCTGGCGCCTGAACCGTGGCGGCCATGATCCGCACAAGGTTTATGCTGCTTATGCGGCTGCTTCTGCACACAAGGGCCAGCCTACCGTCATCCTTGCCAAAACAGTCAAGGGTTATGGTATGGGCGAAGCTGGCGAAGGCCAGAACACCACCCACCAGCAGAAGAGCATGGACATTGCCTCACTGAAGGCTTTCCGTGATCGTTTCGATTTGCCTATCACTGATGAGCAAGTGGAAAACCTGTCCTATTACAAACCAGCTGCTGATTCTCCAGAGATCAAGTACATGATGGAACGCCGTGCAGCGCTGGGTGGCTACGTGCCAGCCCGCCGCCGCAAGGGCAATGAGCTTGCCGTGCCCGCACTCTCCGCATTCGAGAACATGCTGGGCGCTACGGGCGATCGTGAGATCTCCACCACCATGGCATTCGTGCGTATCCTTTCCACGCTGGTCCGCGACAAGCAGATCGGCAAATATGTCGTGCCTATCGTGCCCGACGAAGCCCGAACCTTTGGTATGGAAGGCATGTTCCGCCAGCTCGGTATCTACTCATCTGTCGGCCAGCTCTACGAGCCGCAGGATGCCGATCAGGTGATGTTCTACAAGGAGTCCATTGACGGCCAGATTCTGGAAGAAGGCATCAACGAAGCAGGCTCGTTCTCCAGCTGGCTGGCTGCTGCTACCTCTTACAGCGTCACCGGCGTGCAGATGATCCCGTTCTACATCTTCTACTCCATGTTCGGCTTCCAGCGTATTGGTGATTTCGCCTGGGCTGCTGGTGATAGCCGCGCCCGCGGCTTCCTGCTTGGGGCTACTGCTGGCCGTACCACGCTGAACGGTGAAGGCTTGCAGCACGAAGATGGCCACAGCCACCTGATGTCTGCCACCATCCCGAATTGTGTTTCCTATGACCCAACCTTTGCTTACGAGCTGGCAGTGATTATTCAGGAAGGCCTGCGCCGCATGGTGCAGAATCAGGAAGATATCTATTACTACATCACCCTGATGAACGAAAACTATAGCCATCCGGAAATGCCCAAGGGCGCGGAAGAAGGCATCCTCAAGGGAATGTATTCATTCAGCAAATCCAAGGCTAAAGGCCCCAAGGTTCAATTGCTGGGTAGCGGCGTGATTCTGCGTGAAGTGATAGCAGCAGGTGAGTTGTTGGAAAAAGACTGGGGCGTATCTGCAGACATTTGGAGTGTGACCAGTTTCACCGAACTGCGCCGCGAAGGTCTGGATGTTGAGCGCTGGAATCTGCTCAATCCAGAGAAAAAGCAAAAACAAAGTTATGTTGCCGGCTTGCTGGCTAAAGCGGATGGCCCAGTCATTGCTTCCACTGACTACATGAAGTCTTTTGCTGACCAGATCCGTAGCTTCATCCCTCAACGTTATGTCACGCTGGGCACTGACGGTTACGGCCGCTCCGACTCCCGCGAGGCATTGCGTAATTTCTTCGAGGTTGATCGTTACCATGTTGTACTGGCTGCGCTGAAAGCGCTGGCTGATGAAGGCAAGCTGCCAGCTACCAAGGCAGCAGAAGCCATCAAGAAATACAACATTGATATCAACCGTCCTAACCCGATGACTATTTAATCCAGGAGACGACACAAGATGGCAATTCAAGAAGTTCTCGTCCCCGATATCGGCAATTTTGACAGCGTGGATGTGATTGAAGTCCTGGTGAAAGCTGGTGACAACGTTAGCAAGGATGACTCATTGATCACCCTCGAGTCCGACAAGGCTTCCATGGATATTCCTGCGCCATTCGCAGGCACTGTCAAGGAAGTAAAAATCAAGGTGGGTGATAAAGCCGCTCAAGGCACACTGATCCTGACACTGGATGCTGAAGAAAGCGCAGCCAAGGCTGAAAAGCCTGCAGCCCAGCCAGCCCCTGCCCCGGTTGTTTCCACTGTCATGGTAGATACCAAGGCAGTCGCAATCCCTGAGCCAACCCACCCGGTTGCTGAACCTCCCAAGGTGATTCAGCCACAAGCTCAACCCAACCCGGTGGCAGCCAGCGCAGTTAGTGACTCTGGCAAAAAATCCCACGCCAGCCCATCTGTGCGTAAATTCGCCCGCGAGCTCGGTGTTAACCTCGCGCTGGTCAAGGGTAGCGGTGTCAAGAACCGTATCCTGCAAAGCGATGTACAGGCCTTTGTGAAGGGCGAGCTTTCCAAGCCACGTGCAGAGGGCAATATCAGCGGCATGTCCGGTAGCGGCCTGGCTGTCAGCGCAGCGCCAGTGATTGATTTCAGCCAGTTCGGCAGTACAGAAATCAAGCCATTGTCACGCATCAAGAAACTATCAGGTGCCAACCTGCATCGCAATTGGGTCACTGCACCGCATGTGACACAGTTTGACGAAGCCGATATCACGGATCTGGAAGATTTCCGCAAATCCATGGTGGCAGAAGCCGAAAAGCGTGGTGTCAAGCTCACTCTGCTGGCCTTCCTGATGAAAGCAGTGGTTAATGCACTACGCACTTACCCCAATTTCAACTCATCCCTCTCGCCAGAGGGTGACAGCCTGATCCTGAAGCAGTACTACCACGTTGGCTTTGCCTGCGATACGCCAGATGGCTTGGTCGTACCTGTAGTGCGTGATGTGAACACCAAAGACGTGATGGATATCGCCCGTGATCTGGCTGATCTGTCGGCCAAAGCGCGTGAACGCAAACTCAAGATCGAGGAAATGCAAGGCGGCTGCTTCACCATCTCTAGTTTAGGTGGCATCGGTGGCACCATGTTCACACCTATCATCAACTGCCCAGAAGTGGCGATCCTCGGGGTTTCCCGTTCCAGCTTCCAGCCGGTATTTGACCCTAAGACCAAGAGCTTTGAACCACGTCTGATCCTGCCATTGTCATTGTCTTATGATCACCGTGTGATTGATGGCGCAGATGGTGCTCGTTTCACCAGCCACCTGCGTATGATGTTGTCAGACGTTCGGCGTCTCTTGCTGTAATCCAAAACACTTCGCTCGCGCTAACCATGTTGCAAAACGATTCGAAAATCCTCATTTACACACAAGTAAACTCCGGTTTTCTCTTCGTTTTGCGCCTCGTTAGCTCTTCGCTCGGGTGTTTTTCCGAGTTTGATAGGCAAGTCAGGTTACTAGGAAATAAATATGAGCAATATTGTTGAAGTTTTAGTCCCCGATATCGGCAACTTTGAAAGTGTCGATGTCATTGAGGTGCTGGTTAAAGCGGGTGATGTAATTGCCAAGGAAGACTCCCTGATTACCGTGGAATCCGACAAGGCTTCCATGGATATCCCCTCTTCCGCCGCTGGCACAGTCAAGGAAGTCAAAGTCAAAGTTGGCGACAAGGTATCCAAAGGCACTTTGGTATTGCTGGTTGAAGCCGAAGCAGCAACCGCCACTCCAGCCAAGGTAGAAGCTGCTCCAGCAGCAGCGCCAGTAACCCCTGCGGCAGCTGCACCTGCCCCGGCGCCAACACCAGCGGTAGCAACAAGCGCAAATGATATAGATACCGAAGTGGTGGTACTCGGCTCCGGCCCCGGTGGTTACACTGCAGCTTTCCGTGCTGCCGACCTTGGCAAAAAGGTTGTACTGATCGAGCGCTATTCAACTCTTGGTGGTGTGTGTCTGAATGTAGGCTGCATCCCATCCAAAGCTTTGCTGCACACGGCAAAAGTGATTACCGAGGCTGAAGACACAGCGCACCATGGCGTTAGTTTCGGTGCCCCCAAGGTAGATCTGGACCAACTGCGTAACTGGAAAGCCAATGATGTCGTTGGCAAACTGACTGGCGGCCTCGCTGCCATGGCAAAACAACGCAACGTGACCGTGGTCAATGGTGTCGGTAAACTCACTAGCCCCCGCCAGATCGCCGTTACCGCGGCAGATGGCAAAGTCACTACCGTTGGCTTCCAGAATGCGATCATCGCAGCTGGCTCCCAAGCCACCAAGTTTCCGGGCGCGCCAGAAGATGAGCGCATCATGGACTCCACAGGCGCGCTGGCATTGGCAGACATCCCCAAACGCATGCTGGTCATCGGTGGTGGC
>CAYXMC010000058.1:0-7596 GCA_964466095.1 uncultured Methylophilaceae bacterium
GATGCGGATGATTTCCTTGTCTTTGATTCCACAACTAATGCACTCTACTACGACGCAGATGGTAGTGGCGTAGGTGCTGCATTCCAGATTGCTACACTAACTGGCGTAACTACACTGGCTGATACTGACTTTATTATCATCTAAGCTGCGTGTGAATGAACTAGAGCCCCTTTTGGGGCTCTAGTTTTTTTATCACGCTGAATATCGGGAGTTTTTCCCGTTACTGATAATCATGATGTCATTCAAAATGCTAGTCTGAAAGATATCCCACATGAGTCTAAAATTATTTTTAAACCTGCTGATTACTGCCCTGATGGCGGTCATGCTTTTAGGCGGTACGGCGTTGACCATACGTAATGCACACGAAGATATCCGTGCGGAGGTTGAGTCTACAGCTGGACTCGCTATGCACTTGATTGATAAAGAGCTCATGTACTTTTCTAATCGCCAGTCACCATCAAGGCTTGAAACCCCTTTTGGTCTAAAAAGTCTAGGGAATGTTCGACATCTGCGAGTTGAATACTTTGATGTCGATGGTAATTTGCTAGACAGTAATCAGTTGTATGCCAGTACAAGTAGCCAGCATCCGCCACCCAACTGGTTTGTTAGATTAATGAGCATGCTGAATACGGAAATCGTTTCCAAACGCCGACCTGTCTACTCAAACGGTCAACTGATGGGGGAGGTGGTGATTACAGCTGATACTTCATATGAAATTAATGAGGTGTGGGAAGCAACATTGAGTATGTTGGGTTTGGTTGCCATGTTCTTCATCACTGTCAATATTATGGTGTATTGGGCAGTAGGGCGTGCCTTGCGCCCGGTAGACCAGATTTTGCATGCGATCAATGCGGTGGAGCAGGGTAATCTGGATACCCGCTTGCCTTCCTTTCACCTGCCGGAGCTTAAGCGTATCAGTGAAAAATTCAACGATATGGCACATGCATTACAGCTCAGCATGCAAAGCAACCATAAGCTCTCGCAGCAGTTGATTCATTTGCAGGAAGAAGAGCGCAAAATGCTGGCGCGTGATCTGCATGACGAGATAGGTCAGAGTCTCACGGCTATACAAGCAGATGCGGCTGCTATCCTAAATGCTACTGCTGACCAGCCTCGCATACACAATAGCGCACATGCTATTTCACAAGTGGCGCGACAGGTAATGACCATGGTGCGCAGCATGCTGGAAAAGCTGCGCCCAGAAAGTCTGGACAAGCTGGGCTTGAAAGTGGCGCTGGAAGATCTGATATCGGCCTGGCAGCAACGCTACAGCCACATCATATGCAAGGTGCAGATTGCGGATAACCTGCATACATTGAACGAATCCGTTGCAATTGCAGCCTATCGGCTAGTGCAGGAATCGCTGACTAATGTTGCCCGGCATGCATCCGCCAGGCAGGTCAGCATTACCGTTTGGGTGGAGGCGGCCGTACTATCTTTAGTGATGGAGGATGACGGTCGTGGATTTGTGCCGGAGCAAGCTACTGGTTTTGGTCTGGTAGGTATGCGGGAACGTATCCAGAGTCTGGGCGGTGAACTGGAATTGCATAGCGAACCGGGTAGTGGCACCTATCTGATGGCACGCTTGCCTTTGAATGGGAATTTATCATGACTTTTTCTACAAGGATTATGCTGGCGGATGATCATGCCATCATACGTTCCGGTTTGCGCCGGTTGCTGGAGCAGGAGCCGGGGCTGCAAGTGGTCGCTGAGACTGATAGTGGCGAACAGGCATACCAGCAATACAGTCTTTACATACCAGATGTACTGGTGATGGATATTTCTATGCCGGGCATAGGTGGCCTTGAGGCCCTGAGGCGTATCCTCGCCAGATACCCTGCAGCGCGTGTGATTGTATTCTCCATGCATGAAAATGCTGCGTTTGCAACGCAGGCTATGTCTGTCGGTGCGCGTGGCTATGTTGCAAAATCCGGCATGGTGGATGATCTGGTGTTGGCAATACGTGAAGTTTCTGCAGGTCGTAGTTATATCAGCCCTGCCGTAGCGCAACGCATGGCGTTGCGAAGTGTTGCTGGTGGCGATGACCTTTCTGCCAAGCTTTCTGCACGTGAGTTTGAGGTGTTTCGCCTGCTTACCGAAGGCAAGAGTACGGATGAAGTTGCTCAGGTACTGAATATCAGCCAGAAGACAGCGGCTAACTACCAGACCATGATTAAGCAGAAACTGGGAGTCTCCAATCCGATAGAAATGGTGCGCCTTGCCATTCGTCACGGCCTGATCGAGGGATAGGCTCATGCACTTGCCTTAAATTTTCCTTTGAAAAACAGGAAACATTCCCACTAAAACTCGGGAGTCCTTGTATATCGGGCTTTTGAGGCCACCCCATAAAATCCTTGCAGAGCTAACGCCCATGCTGGCGTTGCTATTTTTATGAGGAGAATATATGGGGTTCAAGCTGAAATTTAGCGCAATGGCTGCGCTTTCAGTATTGGTGTCACTGCAGACACAAGCGGCAGAGCAATCTGTCACAGACAAGGAAACGCTAAAGGCAGGTAAAGTAACTGTTAAGGGCATACTGCCAAGCAATCTTGAAGCGGTGCCTGGCTCATTTACCGAAATTTCAGCCAAGGAACTGCAGGCCAAGCGTCCCTTCTCTGTGCAGGAGGCGCTGGTCAATGTGCCCGGTATCAATATCGTTGGTGAGAATAGCTTTGGTCTGGGCTTGAATATCGGGATGCGGGGACTGGACCCACGCAGAACATCACGCACATTACTGATGGAAGACGGCGTGCCGCTTTATCTGGCCCCCTATGGTGATCCGGCTGCCCACTTTACTACCCCGATGGAGCGCGTTGAGCGTATCGAGGTGGTGAAGGGCTCAGGCCAGATACTGTATGGGCCGCAAACTATAGGCGGCATGATCAATTTCGTCACCAAGCCAGTGCCCAAGGATGGCTTTGCCGGCAGTGTTTCTCTCACTGGTGGTACCGACAATTTCCATGGCGGCCATGTCAATCTGGGCGTGGGGGATGAACGTGGCGGCATCATGATTGATGCGGGCCAGAAAAAGGGTGACGGTATCCGCAAGAACCATGAGTTCGATGTACAGGACATTACCATCAAGGGTCAGCTCAATATCAATGAGCGCCACACGCTCATTTCAAAAGTAGGCTATTACAAGGAGGACTCCAATGTGACGGAGACTGGCCTTGGTTTGCTGGAGTATCGTCAGGATAAATTCCAGGCACCAACTGGCAAGAACGATAATTTTCAGTTGGAGCGTAAAACCGCCAGTTTGCAGCATATCTTTCAGGCGAACGACAACATCAAGCTGACAACCACGACTTATTATTCCGACGTGTTTCGCTCATCTTTCCGCCAGATCAATGCACCGGGATATAACCTGGTATCTACTGATGACGCTGCGATCATCGGCCAAGGCGATGTAGATTTCAACGGAATCGAGGAGGATGCAGATGAAGGCGGAGTAGCTACCGGCTTCTCTGGTGTAGAACGCTGTCCTCAGGGCGTCAATAATGCCAATTTTGCCAATGCTAACCAATGTGGTGGCCGTCATCGACCACGCAAGCTGAAATTCTTCGGTGTGGAGCCTCGTCTGGATATCAAGCACAAGCTGTTTGGCGTAGAGAGCGATGCTGTGATTGGGTTCCGTTACCACGACGAAAACCAGCGTCGTCGTCAGTATCGTGATTTCGATCCACGGTCACAGAGCCTTTCCTTTATCAAGACCCGTGTACTGCCGCGTGAAGACTTGCGTATCGATACTACAGCGCTGTCTTATTACGCTCAGAACACTTTCTATGTGAATAACTGGACTTTCACGCCTGGTGTTCGTGTGGAAGATATTCGCACCACAACTGATATCGTGCGTGCCGATAACGACCCGCAAGACCTGCGCGGTACACGCAGTCAGACAGAAGTGTTGCCAGGTTTTGGTGCCACCTGGAATGGTATCGCCAATACCACCATTTTTGCCGGTGTACATAAAGGCTTGGCACCTCCACGTGCATCCCGTGACCTCGGCGGTGTCAACGATGTGGTGCGCCTGCCCAATACCAAGCCGGAAACCAGCGTCAACTGGGAGCTTGGTGCACGTAGCCGTTATATCAAGGGTGTGACCATGGAGTCCACGTTGTTCCATACCAAGGTAGACGATATCGTGATTCAGGACAGTGGCCGATTCTTCAATGGTGGTAAATCCACCCAGGAAGGTATCGAGTTTGCCGGACGTGTCGATATTGGTGACATCATCAATTCATCGCACAATTTCTATGTGCTGGCGAACTACACTAACCTGTTTACAGCAAGGTTCACCAAGGATGTCGCCTCTGAAGGCATACAGGACGGCAACCGTTTGCCCTATGCACCCAAGCATATCGGTTCTGTCAGCTTTGGCTATCAGCACCCGATCGGGCTGGATGCAAGAATCGGTGCCAATTATGTGAGCGAGCAGTTTGTAGATGGCGCCAATACGCGTGATGAGAACCTTGATCTGAGTGGTCGCTCCGGCAAGATTCCTTCATACACCCTGTTGAATGCCTCGGTGAACTTCAAGCCGGTTGGCAGCAAGACCACTTACTTTGTCAGCGGTCACAACCTTGCCGATAAGGAATACCTGGCTACCCGTGTCGATGGTATGGCAGTAGGCCGTGGTCGCATGGTGTTTGGTGGTTTGCGTTACGATTTCTAATAACAATAGTGTGCGCGCAGGGTAACCATACGACCCTGCATTCACAACGGGCGCTTTCTCTCCTGATTGCCGCCCGTTTTTCTTTTCAGCCATAAAAAAGGCGAACCAACCTGGGGAATTAGGAAGGTTCGCCACCAACATCAAGCGAGATGACAGTGCTTGAAATCTTTACGCAGCGGTGAGTTGACCGCTCACCAGTTTTACCTTGTCACCTACCGAGTATTTGGGCTCGGTATATTGGGTGACACTGCGGTAGCTGCCGTCCGCCATTCTGATCTTGATCAGGTAAGCGGTTGTCGTATTCATTTTCTTTTCTATGGTATGGCCAGCATAAGCGCCACCACCTACACCCAGCACGGTCATCAGTGTATTGCCACGACCTTTGCCGATCTGGTTGCCGATAACGCCACCAGCGACACCCCCAGCCACAGCACCAAGGCCCGAGCCATCACCTTCCTGTTCAAAAGGCTGGATGGAGACGATCTTGCCGCAGTGGCTGCAGCTTTCAGCTTTGCTGGTTGATTGACTGTTGCTGCCAAAAGTCTGGTTTGCCCCTGGCTTCTCCGGGATGATTTTGCTATTGCCATCTTCGATCAGGTCTATCCTCTCCATTCTGGCGGAATTGGCTGGACTGATCAGGCCGGTAATTGCTGCGCTCCCGAGTATGCTAAAAATTGTCAGGGCAACCGCAGCAATTAACACCATCGGGTGGGTCTTGCGAATTTGTTGCATAGCCATAATTAGGTTCCTTTCTTAATCATGATGGCGATGTTTGTAATGGTGTTTGTGATGACCACGGTGCCAGCCATTATCGTAATGGCCCCGGCCATAGTAACGGTGGTCATGGTAATAACGGTGGTCGATCACGCGAGGTCTTGGTTGCGGGGTGGCAATCGCCACACCGGCAGCGGCACCAACTGCACTACCCAGAATGGCGCCGTTACGTCCGCCTATGGAAGAACCAACAGCCGCCCCGGCACCGCCGCCAATTGCTCCACCTAGTACTGAACTGCCATCCACGCCGTAATAGCCGTCATGGGCATGGGCGCTGGTGCTGATGATTGCCATGCAGGAGACCGCAACCAAAAGACTGGAAATGGACTTGATGTTCATGATTTAGCCTTTCACTACCAAAGCATTTTTAACCGATTGCACACCACGAACGCTGGAGGCAATCACCAGGGCGCGTTTCATCTGTTGGTCTGTCTCTACAAAGCCGCTCAGTATTACTTCGCCCTTATGTGTTTCAACGCTGATCTTCATGCCCTTGATACCGTTGTCTTTCAACAGGTCGGCCTTGATTCTGGCTGTGATCGTCGCGTCATCTATGAACAGGCTGACGTTCTTTTGTTGCTGGACGCTCTTGTAGTTCTCATACTCATCAAGCGCCAGTACGCCATCGCTGTTGCTATCTGCCTTGCCGAAGTTGAGCGCGATATCCTTATCGGTCTTTACTTCGTCGCGAGTGAGCTTGTCATCGCGGTTGTTATCCAAGGCCTTGAATTCTTTTGCCAGAGGCGAAAGCAACATTTCATCTTCTGCGCCCAGACTCATGGCCTGAAAGCTGGCAAATGAAAAGGTCGCAGCAGTCACTGCGGACATCAGGCGCAAGCCGGTTGATTTCTTGATCTGGTTTTGCTTGTTCATCTTTATTTCTCCTTTGGAACGTTGCAGAGAAACAATGGCAAGCAGTGTGCCAACTCTATTTAATTTAATAAAAACAATTAGATAGCGTATATTTTGGGTTTTCGGTGAATTGCCATTCTGTCTCCGGATGGAGACAGGTGCGTACGCTGATTTTTTAGTGGATTGATTATTAAGGGATATTTTTGTAGCTGAATGGCTACATCATTCACAGCTGTTGTCGTCTTTGAACAACGCCGGTGTGAGTTGATGTCGCTGCAGTAGCTTGTAAAACTCGGTACGGTTACGTTGTGCCAACCGGGCGGCCTGTGTCACGCTGCCATTGGTCGCTTTCAGCAGCTTAATCAGGTAATCGCGCTCAAAGTTCTTGCGGGCGATTTCGAATGGCACGATGCCGCCAATGTCATCCTGCAATGCCTTCTTTACCAGTGTGGCTGGCACCAGTGGGGTGGTGCTCAACACTACGGTCTGCTCGACAATATTTTGCAGCTGCCGGACATTGCCAGGCCAGGGCGCTGCAATCAGCATTTCCATCGCTTCTGGCGCAAAGCCGTTGAGCTGTTTGTTGTATTTGCTGCTCAGATTTTGCAGAAAGCTGTTTGCCAGCAGCGGAATATCCTCGCGGCGTGATGCCAGGGCAGGTATTTCCAGCGAGACTACATTGATACGGTAATACAGGTCTTCACGGAAATTACCGGCTTTCATTTCTTCAGCCAGATTCTTGTGGGTGGCTGAGATGATACGTACATCCACAGGGATATGATTGCTGGCACCAACTGGACGTATCACGCGTTCCTGTAAAGCTCGCAACAGCTTGACCTGCAAGGGCAGGGGCATATCGCCTATCTCGTCCAGAAATAGCGTGCCGCCGTCTGCTGTCTGGAATAGGCCTTTGCTATCGCGCACCGCGCCGGTGAAAGCGCCCTTGGTGTGTCCAAATAATTCCGATTCCAGCAGAGCTTCTGGCATGGCACCACAGTTGATTGCAACAAAGGCCTTGTGCTGACGTGGACTGGCCGCGTGGATCGCGCGAGCCAATAATTCTTTCCCGGAACCACTTTCACCTTGAATAAACAGGCTGGCATCGGAAGCAGCAATCAGCTTGGCCTGACTCAACAGGTTTTCCATCTGCGGACTGCGGGTGATGATGGGTTCACGCCAGGATTCATCAGCAGTGCTTGAGAGGCTGGTTTGAGTCCCGGCTGTCAGGCGCAGTGCGGCTTCTACCTGGGTGAGCAGTGCTTTGCTGTCAAACGGCTTGGTTATTAATCCGAATACGC
>CAYXMC010000058.1:7606-8456 GCA_964466095.1 uncultured Methylophilaceae bacterium
GGTGGCATCTACTGCTTCGGGGATAGAGCCGTGGGCCGTGAGGATGATGACCGGTAGTGCCGGGTCTTGCTGGTAAATAGCATCGAACAAGGCCAAGCCGTCCATGCCGGGCATGCGCAAATCACTGATGACAAGTGCCGGGCGGCTCATGGCGATCTTGGACAAGGCATCTTCCGCATTGCTGACTGCAATGACTTCATAGCCGGCAGCCTTGAGGCGAATCTCCAGTAGTTTCAGGATGTCCGGGTCGTCATCGACTGCGAGTATTTTCTTGTTGCCGGATAGCGTCATGGTGTCTTGCCTGTCTCTATGCTTATTTCGGGTTGGCCTGATCCCGTGTGATCATGGCTTTTTCTATATTCTTAAGTTCTTCCAGTTTTTGTTGCAGGCTGTCAGCCTTGCTCTGTGCGGCATCTGCACGTTTTTGCTCATCGCGCAGCTTACTCGTAGCCTTGCTGGAATCTGCCACAAAATCACGCAACAGCATGAGCAGATTCTTTTGCGATGGTTGTAGCGATTTTTCCTTCAGCAACTCATCCAGCAAGTTTTGGGCCTTGGCGTTATCGCGCAATTTACTTGAGGGCAGCGCGTATATTGTTGCAAGCTTGATACGTGCCTCCAGACTGGTTTTTGAAGCTTGGCTCATCTGTTGCAATTCTCTCTTCTGGGTATCGTTGTTCAGATTGCCAAATTGGGCTGCATAATCCAGCGCAGTTTCCCCTTGGCTTGTCGGGCTCACAGTTTGCTCGGCTGGCTTTGGCAGGCTGCTACATGCACACAGCAGGATCGCAAGTAAAAAAGTGGATAAACAGCGCAGATTCATGCTTGGACTTTCTCGGGTTGCAATCGT
>CAYXMC010000059.1:0-8429 GCA_964466095.1 uncultured Methylophilaceae bacterium
TAATCCTTTTTGAGCCAGTTGCGATAACCATCGTGCACTGGTTCCAAGACATCAAAAGACTCCACGTCTGTTGCTTCCTGCGTTGCATCACCTCGGCCAGGCGCAAACGGCACGGTCACGTTAAAGCCTGCATCCTTGGCAGCTTTTTCAACCGCTGCGCTGCCACCCAAAACAATCAAGTCTGCAATGCTGACCTTCTTGGCGAGGCCTGACTGGATGTTCTCCAATACAGCAAGCACCTTGTGCAAGCGTGCTGGCTCATTACCTTCCCAATCCTTCTGCGGGGCAAGGCGGATGCGCGCACCATTGGCACCACCACGGAAATCCGAGCCACGGAAAGTTCTAGCACTATCCCAGGCAGTCGACACCAATTCAGACACAGTCAAACCGCTCGCCAGTATCTTGGCCTTCAACTCGGCAATCTCTGCATCACTCAAGGTGTAGTTCACCGCAGGGATAGGGTCTTGCCAGATCAAGTCTTCAGCTGGCACGTCTGGCCCGAGGTAACGGCTCTTGGGGCCCATATCACGGTGCGTTAACTTGAACCAAGCACGTGCAAACACTTCAGAGAAGTAATCTGGATCTTGGTAGAAGCGCTCAGAGATTTTTCTGTAAGCTGGGTCCTTGATCATCGCCATGTCCGCATCTGTCATGATGGGGTTATAGCGGATGGAGGGGTCTTCTACGTCTGTAGGTTTGTCTTCTTCCTTGATGTTCACAGGTTCCCACTGCCATGCACCTGCCGGGCTCTTCTTGAGCTCCCAGTCGTAATTGAAGAGCATATAAAAGTAGCCGTTGTCCCATTTGGTCGGGTGGGTTGTCCATGCGCCTTCGATACCGCTTGTGACGGTATTGCGGCCCACGCCTCGGCTGGTGTGGTTGTTCCAGCCTAAGCCTTGTTCCTGCACATCGGCAGCTTCTGGGTCTGGGCCAAGGTTGGCAGCAGCGCCATTACCGTGTGCCTTGCCAACAGTGTGACCGCCAGCAGTTAAAGCCACAGTTTCTTCATCGTTCATGGCCATGCGGGCAAAAGTGACGCGAATATCCTGCGCGGTTTTCAAAGGGTCAGGCTTGCCATCTACACCTTCTGGGTTCACGTATATCAAGCCCATCATCACCGCAGCGAGTGGGTTTTCGAGATCGCGCACGCCAGAATAACGGCTGCCTTCAGCGCCGGTCTTGGCTAACCATTCTTTTTCTGAACCCCAGTAGATATCTTTTTCCGGGTGCCAGATATCTGGGCGGCCGCCAGCAAAGCCAAAGGTTTTCAAGCCCATGGATTCATAGGCAATTGTGCCTGCCAATACGATCAGGTCAGCCCAGCTGATCTTGTTGCCGTATTTCTTCTTGATCGGCCATAACAGGCGGCGTGCTTTATCAAGGTTGACGTTATCAGGCCAGCTGTTGAGCGGCGCAAAGCGCTGATTACCTGTGCCTGCACCACCGCGACCATCAGCCACACGGTAGGTGCCGGCGGCGTGCCATGTCATACGTATCATCAGGCCGCCGTAGTGGCCCCAATCTGCAGGCCACCATTCCTGGCTGTTGGTCATCAAGTCGGTAACGTCTTTTTTCAGTGCAGCAAAGTCGAGTTTTTTGAATTCTTCTGCATAGTCAAAATCCTCCCCCATCGGGTTGGTTTTAGTGTCGTGTTGATGAAGGATGTCCAGATTGAGGGCATTCGGCCACCAGTCGGTATTGGATTTGACAGAAGTTGTGTTGGCCCCATGATTAAATGGGCATTTACCTGCGCTTGCTTGTTCCATGATTTGTTCTCCTTTGATTCTTTGTTTCAAACTGAATTGTTAAAAAGCGCTGATCAATGCGCCATGCCATAAGTGGCCAATAGTTCTATGCATAGTTGACCTAGTGATTCATGAGTGTTGCCTTGCATGACCAGACTCCTTTCTTGTTTGCTCAAGTTTTATCAGGATCATCGTGTTTGATGACATGGATGCATCTTAGTGCTGCAATAACGATATGTATAATTGTTTGTTTAAAGTTTATTGATATGTAATACTTATCAATAAATTGGTTTAAAGGGTTTTAAATGACATTAAGCGAATTGCGATTTGTGGTGGCAGTGGCACGAGAGCGTAATTTCCGTCGCGCGGCTGAAAAGTGCTTTGTCAGCCAGCCTGCGCTGAGTCTGGCGGTGAAAAAACTGGAAGAAGAACTGGGGGTCATGATATTCGAGCGCAGTCGTACCGATGTCAGCATGACACCTATCGGGGAAAAGATTATTGAACAGGCGATACGTGCGCTGGAAGAGGCCAACCGCATCAAAGAGATTGCAAGACAGGGCAATAATCAGTTGATAGGAGCCCTGAAGTTGGGTGTTATCTATTCTGTAGGGCCTTACCTTTTGCCAGAGATCATTCCCATTTTGCGCAACACTGCACCGGAAATGCCACTGGATGTAGAAGAAAACATCACCGCCAATCTGGAAACCCAATTGCGTAATGGTGTGATTGATGTGGCGATCATTGCATTGCCGTTTGATATGCCTGGTATCAGGATGGAATCTCTCTATAGTGAGAAGTTTCTGGTCATGGTACCCAGCAACCATGCCTGGGCAAACCGTCAAAGCATAGACCCGCACGAGCTTGCTGATGAAAAAGTACTGTTGTTGAACAGTGGGCACTGCTTTAGTAATCAGGTGGTACAGTTCTGTCCCGAGCTTTCGCGCAAAGGGGAGGTGCTACAGGGAAACTCTCTGGAAACCATACGTAATATGGTTGCCTCGAATCTGGGCATTACTGTGATGCCTGCAAGTGCAGCGGCCGCACGTTATGAGAACCCTTTAGTTAAGCTGATACCGTTTGATGAACCGGTGCCCACACGCGAAATTGCACTGGTATGGCGCAAAAGTTATGGCAGGGAAGAGGCTGTGGAGAAACTGGCTGAGGCTATCCGCGCTATTCAATCGGATTGTATTGAGATTATTCAGACAAAATAAAAACGGAGGCATTAGCCTCCGTTTTTTGTTCTTGCTTGTTACTACGTCTGAATCTTAGCAATTGTGCCTTGATTCTTATGCAATCTTAGCGATTGCAAACGTACATAGTAACTTCAAAGCCGAAACGCATTTCAGTAACTTCTGGTTTGGTCCACATGGTATCTCTCCTAAAAATTGTTAATTGAGTAACTTGCTTACTACTGAATCTATGACTCGTATATTACAGGCGGATTCAAAATCAATAGTATGGATAGTCATGAAAGGCATCTAATGAAAATCATTAGATTGCTACTAAGTTGATCGATTAATAAGCGACAAACACGCGATAACCGGCAACCGGCTCACCGCTTGCGGTCAAGTCCAGCTTGATATGCACTTCTTCCCCGGCAGCTAGTCCTGCGCTGATGTTGGTTCCTGTTGGCAGGTACTCACTTGGCAAAAAAGCCCGGCGCAGCATGGGCTTGTCGTTAATATCAGTGAGCGTGAGCTCAAGTAGCGGATAGTCCTGCGCAAACGCTGCATTGTTTGTCATCGTGGTGGAGAGATGTATCAGCCCTACATGATCGGCATCTTCCTGCAGATCCGAATCATCTATTGCCCAGAGTTCAATGTGCCGTGGCAGTGGTATCTCGCATTGCAGAATGCTGCACAAGGCTATTAGTGCAGGCTTGAGAGCAGGATATTTACTGGCCAGAGAAGTGCGCATGAAATAAGCGCTTTGCAGTGAGATAGTAACAATCAGCAATACAGACAGTAGCGAAAAAAGCAGGGTATGTGGCTTACCTTTGACTTTCTTATCCGCGAGTTTGGATTTAAGTGCGCTATCTGATAAAAAGTTGGGGATAGGTTGCGGTTGAGTGGTGGTGACGGCAATCACCTCAGCAGCAGTGATATCAGCCTGTGCCGGAATCGGGTTTTCGCTTACAAAGGTTTCTTTCGCAGGTTGGGGGTTGGCTGCCTCAACCATGGCAGCTTCAGCCAATATTTGGCCCACTGAAATTTCAGGTTCTTTACTTTGTATTTCGGTGTTGGTTTCGAGAACATCTGGAATTGGCGTTTCATCCAGCTCGATGAGGGGTTCTTCAATTTCGGGCTGGATGGGTTTTTTGATTTCGGTAACGCGATTGATAGCGTTAAAGACATGATTGCACTTGCCGCAGCGCAAATCGCCTTTGTGGGCGGCGAGTTGCTGTTGCGTGACGAAGAAACTGGTAGAGCACGCAGGGCAAGTGGTGACGAGACTCATCTTTTGCGACCAGTCAGTAAAACCCAGGCATCCATGAAAACGGGAGTGTCCATATCAAACCATTCGGCATAAATCGCGGAAACCTGTTCCGCCTGTTCGCGCAGAATACCAGAAAGTGCGATTTTGCCACCAGATTTGCAGCTGGTCGCCAGTGCAGGAGCCAGTACTGATAAGGCGCTGGAAAGAATGTTGGCAACCACTACATCATAAATTCCGGTTGGCAGATCCTTGGGCAAGTAGAACTCAGCTTCAACCTGATTGTTTTCAGCATTAAACACGCTGGATTGTATGGCTTGAGGATCAATGTCTGTACCAACGACTCTAGAAGCGCCAACTTTCTTTGCAGCAATCGCCAGAATGCCCGAGCCGCAACCATAATCCAGCACCGTATCTTCCGGCTTTAAGGTCTCTGCCAGCCAGCTTAAGCACAAGTGTGTGGTTGGATGGCTGCCAGTACCAAAAGCGAGGCCTGGGTCTAGCACAATGTTCAAGGCATCCGGGTTGGGGGCACTGTGCCAGGAAGGTACGATCCAGAGTTTATCGTGTATGCGGATCGGATCGAATTGGGATTGGGTGGCTCGCACCCAGTCCTGTTCGGCTACATGCTCAGTGCTATAAGTGAGGTTTTGCAGGCCAGTAGCTTCTGTCAAAGCCTGTATTACATCGGCAATCACGACATCATCATCAAACAGGGCGCTGACCACATTTTGCTGCCAGATGCCGGGCGGAGGGTCACCCGGTTCACCAAATATTGGCTGCTCATCCGGTGTTTCCGCATTGGCATCCTCGATGCTGGCAGACAAGGCACCAAGCTCCATCAGAGTGTCGCTTAAAAGATCGGCGTTATTGTCCTGCGCGGCAATTTTAAGCGTAATCCAAGCCATGACTTACTTGGAGCTAATGCCGAGCTTGTGTTCCAGATAATGGATACTGGTGCCGCCTTGATGGAATGCAGCATCTGCCATTAACTCGCTGTGCAAAGGCACATTGGTTTTGATGCCTTCAACCACCATTTCTGACAGGGCGATACGCATGCGAGCGATTGCTTGCTCGCGGGTGTCACCGTAGGCAATCAGCTTGCCTATCATGGAATCATAATGAGGTGGTACGGTGTAGCCTTGGTAGGCGTGAGTATCGACACGAATTCCAGGGCCGCCAGGCATGTGGAAAGTACTGATCTTACCGGGGGACGGAACAAAGTTGAATGGATCTTCTGCATTAATCCGGCATTCGATTGCGTGACCACGGAATTCGATGTCTTTCTGGCGGAAAGCGAGTTTTTCGCCAGCAGCAATCAGGATTTGCTGTTTGACGATATCGACACCGGTAATCATTTCTGTCACTGGGTGCTCAACCTGCACACGCGTGTTCATTTCAATGAAATAGAACTCATCGTTTTCATACAGGAATTCAAAAGTACCTGCACCACGGTAATTGATACGCTTGCAGGCATCAGCACAACGTGTACCGATTTTTTCACGAAGACGAGGGGAGAGGCCGGGCGCTGGTGCCTCTTCCAACACTTTTTGATGGCGACGCTGCATGGAGCAATCACGCTCGCCCAAATAGACAGCATTGCCATGCTGGTCTGAAAGCACCTGAATCTCGATGTGGCGAGGTTGCTCAAGAAATTTTTCCATGTAAACCATGGGGTTACCGAAAGCAGCTTGAGCTTCGGATTTAGTCATGTTCACAGAAGCGATCAGGGCGGCTTCAGTATGCACTACGCGCATACCGCGACCACCACCACCGCCAGCTGCTTTAATAATCACTGGATAACCAATCTGCTTGGCAATCTTGATAATTTCAGCTGGATCATCTGGCAAAGCACCGTCTGAGCCTGGCACACAGGGAACCCCTGCTTTCTTCATTGCATCCTTGGCGCTTACCTTGTCGCCCATCAGGCGGATGGTTTCTGCGCGTGGGCCGATGAAAACAAAGCCGCTTTGCTCTACACGTTCGGCAAAGTCTGCATTTTCAGAGAGAAAACCGTAACCCGGGTGAATCGCTTCAGCATCTGTTACTTCAGCGGCGCTGATTACCGCAGGAATATTCAGGTAACTTTGCGAGGAAGGGGCGGGGCCGATACAAACAGATTCATCAGCCAGTTTTACATACTTGGCCTCACGGTCTGCCTCGGAATGGACAGCCACAGTCTTGATGCCAAGTTCGCGGCAAGCACGTTGTACGCGCAGTGCGATTTCACCTCGGTTGGCAATGAGGATTTTTTCAAACATAGAAACCTCGTTAGCCAATGATAAAGAGTGGTTCGCCGTATTCGACGGGTTGGCCGTTTTCGACCAGAATTGCTTTGATCACGCCGCCTTTGTCGGCTTCGATCTCGTTCAAAAGTTTCATCGCTTCAATGATGCAAAGCGTGTCACCAGCATTAACTGTAGAACCAACTTCGACAAATGCTTTAGCATCCGGTGAGGGGGAGCGGTAGAAAGTACCCACCATCGGAGACTTAACCTGATGGCCTTCAACGACAGCAGGTGCTGCAGGTTCAGCTGCGGGGGCAGCAGCAGGCGCAGCGGCTGGTGCTGGAGCAGGTGCCATTTGCATATAAGGTTGAGCATAGTGCACAGCGGCTCCGCCGGCGTTAGGAAGATTGCGGCTAATACGTACCTTTTCTTCACCTTCGGTCAGTTCCAGTTCTGAAATACCGGATTCCTCGACCAGATCGATGAGTTTTTTAAGTTTGCGTAAATCCATGGTTAACCTCTTTAAAGCAAAAATTAATTAAAGGCACCGTAAACACGGTACTGATAAGTCTGCATCTATTGATTCAATTTGCTGATGGCGTAGTCCAGCGCCAGCGAATAACCTTTTGGCCCAAGACCGCTGATGACACCGACCGCAATATCCGAGAAGTACGAGTGATGTCGGAAAGATTCTCTTGCGTACACATTGGAGAGATGTACTTCAATAAACGGGATTTTGACGGTTGATAATGCATCACGCAGCGCAACAGAAGTGTGGGTGAACGCTGCCGGGTTGATGATGATGAAATCTGTGGGTTTGGTTGCCAATGAGTGTATGAACTCTATCAGGCTCGCTTCACTGTTGGTTTGAAAGGTTTCCAGAATTAGCCCTGCATTCACTGCTTGTTGAGTCAGGCTTTGGTTGATGCTTTCAAGGGTCTCTTTGCCATAGTGTTCAGGTTCGCGCAAACCCAGCATATTGAGGTTGGGTCCATGCAACACCAGTACAGATTTCAGGGATCGATTTGCCATGATGTAATAGTTTTGTTCAGGCCAGCGGCAAAATATATTGATGCAAGTTTGCCGCAAATAGGGTGGAGTTGTCCAGAGAATTGACGAAATTTACAGAAATTACAATTTCTGGTTGGCTGCTGTAATTGCTGACGAAAATAAGAATTTAGAGCTTTGCGGGTGAAAGCAATGGTAACAGGGTTTGCTGCAAAATGGCCTGATTTATTCTGCCCATGTAGGATTTGACGATGCTTCCATCTGTGTTGATGACGACGGTATAAGGCAAAACCCCGCTGCGGTTGCCCAGACTTTCGGCTAATCGCATGGCATCCATGTCGGCAGCAAATAGTGGATAACTGACAGGAGTCTCTTTAACAAACTCGCTGATTTTCTCAACATCATCAACGGAAATACCCAATACAACGACACCATTGTCCTTGAACGCTTTTTGCGTATTGGAAAGTTCCGGCATTTCTTCCAGACAGGGCGGGCACCAGGTAGCCCAGAAATTGACGATTACGATTTTGCCTTGCCACTGGCTAAGTGCCTGCTGTTGGCCTTGGGCATCTGTAAAACTTGCTGCAAAAAGAGTTTGGGTGCTCAGTTGGTTGTTAGCGTTACTGTGCAGGACATAAGGCTGCAACAGGAATTTGAAAATTCCTAAACCACCGCCGATGATCAAGACTGCAATAATTAGCAGACGAGCAAAGGATCGCATTCTCTATCTTTCATCTGGTTAAGGTGTTCAACAGTTGCCAGAAACTTGGGCGCGGCCTGATAGCCAATGACCTTGGACTGCAGAATTTCTTGTCCAGACTTGTCAAAAAAGATAATACCCGGTGGCCCGAACAAGCCAAAACGCTTGAGTAGCGCGGCGTCTTCAGCCGTATTCTGTGTTACATCAGCTTGCAGCAGAACGGCATCCTTCAGTGCGGCTTGCACTTTGGCATCACTGAAAGTGTATTGTTCAAGCTCTTTGCAGGCCACACACCAGTCGGCATAAAAATCC
>CAYXMC010000060.1:0-8415 GCA_964466095.1 uncultured Methylophilaceae bacterium
CTACATCAGAGTAATCCAGCTTGTTCTTAAGCAGCCATGGATAGTTAGGCATTACAGATTGGGGTACCAGTGAACGTGGCGCGGTCAAATGCTGTGTGTGCCAATCATTGGAATACTTGCCGCCAACACGCGCCAAATCAGGACCAGTACGTTTGGAACCCCATTGGAACGGATGGTCGTATTTGGATTCTGCAGCCAGCGAATAGTGGCCATAACGCAGCGCTTCGTCACGGAACGGACGAATCATTTGAGAATGGCAAAGGTAGCAGCCTTCACGCACATAGATGTCACGACCACGCAACTCCAGTGGAGTGTAGGGGCGAACGCCGTCAACCTTTTCCACTGTTTCCTTGATGAAAAACAGCGGCACGATCTCAACCAAGCCACCGGCACTGATTGCCAGCATGGTCAATACCAGCAATATGCCCAAGTTGCGTTCAATATTGTCATGTTTGAAATTCATAATCACTACTCCAATAAACTTAACTTATCCGATCAGGCCGCTACAGCTTGCAGTGCTTGCTGTTCGGTATTGCCCTTGCGGATAGTCTTGAACATGTTGTAGCACATAATAATCATGCCTGTGAGGAAGAACGCGCCACCCAAAGCACGCATGATGTAATACGGCTTGGCAGCTGCCACAGATTCGATGAACGAATATTGCAGATTGCCGAAATCATCAAAAGCACGCCACATCAAGCCTTGCATAATGCCGGAGATCCACATGGCAGTGATGTAAAGCAGGATACCGATAGTTGCCAGCCAGAAATGCACATTAATCAGCTTCTGACTATGCACTTCAGTGTTCCACAGACGCGGGATCAAGTGATAGAGAGAACCAAAAGTAATCATCGCAACCCAGCCCAAAGCACCAGAATGCACGTGACCAACAGTCCAGTCGGTGTAATGTGAAAGTGCATTGACATCCTTCAGAGACATCATCGGACCCTCGAAAGTGGACATACCGTAGAAGGACAACGCCACAATCAGGAAACGCATGACCGGGTCAGTGCGCAACTTGTCCCAAGCACCGGACAAAGTCAGGATACCGTTGACCATACCACCCCATGATGGCAACAAAAGCATGATGGAGAATGTGGCAGCCAGAGTTGATGTCCAGTCTGGGATGGCAGTCCAGTGCAAGTGGTGTGCGCCAGCCCACATGTACAAGAAGATAATTGCCCAGAAGTGCAGTACAGACAAACGATAGGAATAAACAGGGCGACCAGCTTGCTTGGGTACAAAGTAGTACATCATGCCAAGGAAAGCTGCAGTCAAGAAGAAACCTACTGCATTGTGACCATACCACCATTGAGTCATGGCATCCTGCGCACCAGAGAACAGGCTGTAAGACTTCATTGAAAACAGGCTGACTGGCACAGACAGATTATTGAATGTATGCAGCAAGGCAGTTGCCAGAATAAAGGCAAGGTAGAACCAGTTGGCCACATAGATATGCGGCTGCTTGCGCTTCATAAGAGTGCCGGCAAATACGATCAGGTAAGTCACCCAGACTACTTCGATCAGCAGATCAATAGGCCATTCCATTTCAGCATATTCACGGCCCTGGCTGTAACCCAGCATATTGCCCAGTGCGGCACAGACAATAACTGCCTGCCAGCCCCAGAATGTGAAATTGGCCATGCCATCACTTAGCAGCCGAGCCTGACAGGTACGTTGTACAACATAGTATGAAGTGGCGAACAGTGCACTTCCGCCAAAACCGAAAATCACCGCACCGGTATGCACGGGACGCAGACGGCCAAAGGTAATGTATGGGATATCAAAATTCAGGAAGGGAAAGGCAAGCTCGGAGGCGATATAAACGCCAACAAACATACCAATTGCACCCCAAACCAGAGTCATGATGGTGAACTTACGAACAATATCGTAGTTATATTGTTCTGCTACTGCGTTTTCAGCAGTGACGGCCTTTGACGTTGCCATGCCTGCGCTCCTATCGTTTCAGTACAAACAAATTACAAAAGGCCGCGATTATATTCGACATCTCGCGTCCTCAACAACCCAAAACTGGCATAAAACCCATAAATTTTTAAAGGACTTGCTGCAAATCGTTTGCAATCTCATCCGGCTTTTGTCCATATTTCAGATAAACCCTTATTTTTCCTGATTTATCAAATACATAGACGCCAGCACTGTGATCTATGGTATAGCCACTCTTGCCCGCCTCATCTTGGCGAGCATAAAAAATCTTGAAATTCTTGGCAGTCTCTTCAGTTTGCGCAGGCGTTCCGTACAAACCGAGGAACCGAGCATCGAAAGACGGCACGAACTTTGCCAAGACCTCCTGTGTATCACGCTCAGGATCAAGAGTTACAAACAAGACCTGCACTTCATCACTACGCTTACCTAGCAGCTTCATGGCCGCAGCTATATCTGCCATAGTCGTCGGGCAAACATCCGGGCAATGCGTATATCCAAAGAATAAAGTCACCACCTTGCCCTTGAAGTCTTCAAGCTGACGCGGTTTACCGTTGTGGTCTGTGAGGTGAAATGTGTTGGCAAAATCGGCACCCGTGATATCGGTACCCACTAACTTGCCGGGCGCTTTGTCAGCCGGCGAGCAGGCAGCCAGCAAAACTACGCAAAAAAATGAAATAACGATCTTGATTACTTGCATAAATACAACTCCATCAAGTTGGGCATTGTAGCACCATCAACTCTTTAATTTTTATGCAATTTTACTTATTCAATCTCGAACCAAGATTGAAATACGAAAAAACATACTAAGACTAATCCGTGAATTACTTCACATTATTTGTATATCAGAATGATATTTATAACTTTTAATTCTTTTTGTTATTAACATATAATAAATATATGTTTTTTATTAATTTTATAAAAAAATCAAGCGCGCGCATTGCCATTACATGCAGCTCACTGCTAGCTGCATGCTCAATCGCTATGGCTGCGCCGGAAATACCTGATTCATCGAACCTGCCCCGCATAGAACCGCTGCCCAGCTTCCCCAAGGCTAATACGCCAGAAATCGAGCATCCAGAGAAACCTGTTTACAAACCAGCTGCTCCAAAAAACAAGGAAATCACACTAGAGATAGAGAAGTTCAAGTTCAGTGGTAATCAATATGTGAGCAATGAGCAGCTAAGCTTTCTGCTGGAAGGGTTCAGAAATCGCTCACTCAACATGCAGGATTTAAATGAAGTCACCCGGACACTGACCCAATACTACCGCAAGCAAGGCTTTCTGCTGGCGCAAGCTTACCTCCCAGTACAGGATATCCGTGACAAGATTCTTGAAGTAGCCATACTAGAAGGCAATCTAGGGGAATTGAAGCTGCGCAGTTCAGACAAACTGAATGAGGCGTTTCTGAAAAAAATGGCTGGCCACGAGTTCAAATCTGGTGATCCAGTAAAGGAAAGTAATCTGGTCCGAAATGTCACCGTACTTAACTCCCTGCCTGGTCTACGCACCAGTGCACAACTCAATCCAGGGCAACTGGTCGGCACCAGTGACGCGGAAATTGAATTCAAACCACTGCCACGTTGGAGCAGCTATGTGGCATTCAACACCTATGGAAATCGCTTTACTGGTCGCGAAGTAGCAATTGCGGGCTTGTATCTGAATAACCTGCGTGGCATTGGGGATCAGATGAATATCGCTGTTAGAAGCTCAATAAATGAAGGTCAACGCAGCTTGCAACTCGGCTATATCACCCCCGTGCATGAATCTGGCTCATTACTCAACCTTAACTACAACTACGTAGATTATGAATTAGGTGGACAATTCAAGGCGTTGGGAGCCACAGGACGTAGCCAGTATTTTAACGCCAGCATTGATCAGCCATTGTTCCGAAATTCTCACAGTGGCGCCATTGCGAGAGTGGGAGCCGCATATAAAAATATGAACGACGAAGTGGCAGCATTTGCGTTGAATAATCGACGTAATATTGCCGCAATTGAGCTTGGCTTGTTTGGAGATTGGCGAGATGGCTTAGGTAATGCCAGCAACCAGGCAGGCATCAACATTCGAAGCGGAAACGTGAAATTCAAGGACAGTTTTGCTGAGATTCTGGATGCATCAGGCGCCAATACCGAGGGACAATTCATTAAATACAGTTTGTTTGCAAACCGGGTGCAGCGATTTAATAACGGCTTGAATCTTAGTGTGCGGGCCGAATATCAGGGCGCAGACCAGAATCTCGATAGTTCTGAAAAGATTTCCATAGGCGGCATCAACCGCTGGCGCGCCTTTGGTGAATTGCCAACATCAGCAGACCGGGGATTTTTAACTGGCATAGAACTACGCAAAACCATGCCCTACAGCGGAGGCATGGCAGGTTTTTTGCTGGAAGGATTAAGCCCATATGGTTTTGTTGACTACGGAACCGGCAGCATCAACCAGAACGCACTAAGTGCAAACAATCATGTCGAATCTTTACATTATGGATTGGGATTGGATACCTATCTAAGAAATAAGTGGCTATTAGGCCTTGCCGTTTCTCACCAAAAACGTGAGCTTGACGGCCTCAGCCCGCAAAGTGAGACTCGTGCATGGGGCCAACTACAGGCAGAGTTCTGATAATGCATGCCAGTTTGATGCAGATACATGCCAACCCGGAGGCACAATGACGAGCCGCAGGCATGTTCATGGCAAAGCAAGCCTAAACAGGCAGGCCAAGACTCGCCTGATGATAGGCTTGGCCATCTGTCAGGCATTTGCCACTCCCAGCATTGCCCTCGCCCTGCCAACAGGTGCAGATATACAGTTCGGCCAATCGGGCATAGAAATCAACGGCAATCAGATGGTGATCGAACAGATCACCCGTCAATCCATTATCAACTGGCAATCCTTCGGCATCTCTGCACAAGAGGCTGTGCGCCTGCTGCAACCAGATCAGGGCATTGCCATGTTCCGCGTTGTAGGAACGGAAGCCTCGCAGATATTTGGTAGCCTGAGCGCTACTGGCAGCCTATTTCTGATTAACAGCAATGGCATTTTGTTCGCTCCAGGCGCAGAGGTTGATGTTGGCAGCCTTGTTGCCAGCACGCTTAATCTGACAAATGCTGATTTTCTTGCAGGTAACTATCACTTCAACGCCAATAGCGGCTACGGCAACATTAGCAATCAAGGTGTAATCAAGGCTGCTGATGGTGGCTATATCGTGCTGCTGGGCAGCCAAGTCAGTAATAGCGGCAGTCTACTGGCCAATAATGGCAGCGTCGTGCTCGGTTCAGGGCAGTCTGCTTTCCTCGATTTTTATGGTAACGGTCTGGTAAGAGTCAACCTTACCGGCGAAGCGCTCAAAGCGCTGGTGGATCAGTCCGGCAATATCCAGGCTAATGGTGGTGCCGTACAACTAGCTACTGATGCACGTACCTCAGCCATCAATGTTGCAGGGGTTGTGCAGGCAAATAGCCTGGTTGAACGTAACGGTATTATCCGCCTCGAAGGTGGGGAAAACAGCACTGTTCAGGTTTCTGGTGAGTTGCAAGCCAGAGGTGAGATTGCTGACACTCAAGGCGGACAGATAGCTGTGACTGGCCATCAGGTAGCCCTGACCGATGGTGCCAAACTCGATGCTAGCGGCGATGCAGGGGCTGGCAGTGTGCTGATAGGTGGCGATTATCAGGGTAAAAATAGCAGCGTACAGAATGCTTACCGGACTTATGTAGGCCAAGGTGCCACTATCAATGCTGATGCACTGTCATACGGTAACGCTGGCAAGGTAATTGTCTGGGCCGATGACATTACTCGCTATTACGGCAGCATCAGCGCACAAGCCAAAGGCAACATTGGCGATGGGGGATTTGCAGAAGTATCCGGAAAACGCCTGCTTAATTTCCATGGCAAAGTAGACCTCAGCGCAGAGAAAGGCCTTGCTGGCAACTTGTTGCTGGATCCAACCAACATCACCATCAGCAACGGCACAGACACTAACACCACAGGCTTTACCGTAGGCAGCGACCTCACAGAAGCGTTTGCAGATGATGCGGGTCTGAACAGCGTTTTCAATGTGACAGCTGGCACCGGTAGTTTTGCAGGGATTGCAGCAGGCAGCACTATCACACTTCAAGCCACTAATAACATCACCGTTAGCAACGCTTTCAATGTTGCTACAGCCACGGGCTCAGCCAACAACAGCCTGGTATTACAAGCAGACAACAACATCAATATTAATGCAGCGGTTACTACCAGCGGGACCGGCTCCATCAATCTGGTGGCCGATGCTGATGGCAGTGGAGTCGGCACGCTGGCTTTAGCCGCAGCCCTCACCTCACAAGCAGGCGGCATTACACTATCCGCAGCAGATATCACCAGCACGGCAGCAGGCACCCTGACTTCAACCGGAGCGGGCAATAGCAATGCCGGCAATATCAGCGTTACTACAACCACCGGCAATATGAATGTACGGGCGATCACAGCCAGTGGCGGCACTGCCACCAGCGGCAATCCAGGACGCGACGGCGGTTCGGTTACCCTGAATTCCGCAGGAACGATTACCGCTACGACAATCACAACTTCTGGCTCAGCTGGCGTTGGTACCAGCCAAAATGGTGGAAATGCAGGGGCTATCTCAATCACCGGCGTTGGCGGCATCACTGCCACCACACTTACTGCCAGTGGTGGTAATGCCACAACAACCAATGGCAATGGCGGCAATGCTGGCAATATCACCGTCAACAACAGCGCCTCAGGGAATATCAGTCTAACAACCCTGACAGCGCGCAACGGTAATGCCGCTGGCACTGGCACCGCAGGCACGGCGAGCACGATAGCCATCACAAACACAGCAGCTAGCGGCACCCTGAGTACTGCAGCCATCAACACCTCTGGTGGCACACTAGGGCATGGTGGGGATGTTACGCTCAGTTCACAGGGTAATGTCAGTGTATCCAGCACCATTAACACTGGAGGGGGTACCACGATCACTGGCAATGCCGGCCGTAACGCAGGCAACATCACCATCACCGGCGTAGACCGCAGCATCACCGGCGCCATTACTGCGAGTGGTGGTGCAGCCCTCGGCACCAATCAGGCAGGGGGTAATGCTGGCACTGTCTCCATTACCGGCTCTGGTACTTTAAGTACTGCAGCCATTACTTCGAGTAACGGCGCAGCCACAGGCACAGGGGCTGGCGGTACAGTGGGTGGGATCACCCTCAGCGGTACCAGCATCACCTCTACAGGGGCCTTGGCCACCACAGGTGGCAGCAATGGTGATGGCGGCAATATCTCGCTCACTTCCAGTAGCGGCAATATCACCACAACCAGCCTGACCAGTAGCGGTGGTACAGCACTGACCGGTACTTCAGGCAATGATGCCGGTACGATTACGATTAATTCCGCAGGCTCGGTCACAACCACGACCATCGCTGCTTCCGGTTCTGCCGGTACAGGCGCTGGTACTAATCAAAGTGGCGGACATGCTGCTGATATCAGCATCACTGCTGTAGGTGGCATTACAACGACCACCATCGCTGCGAGTGGTGGCGCTGCCACTACAACCAATGGCAATGGCGGCAATGCCGGGGATATCGCTCTCAGCAATTCGGGTACAGGCAATATCACCACTACCACCATCACCGCGCAGACAGGAAATGCTACCGGAACAGGGACAGGGGGTACCGAGGGTAGCCTCAATATCAACAATACCGCTGCTGCCGGTAATATCAGCACAGGGGCTATCAATACTTCAGGGGGGACTCGTGGCAAGGGTGGCAATGTACTCCTGAGTGCGCTGGGCGCTTATACCAATACCAATGCAGCTGCCGCTACAACAAGCATTAATGCGGCTGGTGGTACTTCTATCACCGGCAATGCTGGTTTGAATGGTGGTTCAGTCAGCATCACAGCTTCTGGTATCAATCTGGGATCAGGGACGACTGGCATCAATGCCAGCGGCAGTGCCGGTATTGGAACCAGCCAGAATGGTGGTCACGGTGCTGCAGTCTCGCTGACCTCTACAGGAACAATCACAGGGGGTGCCATCAATACTTCCGGTGGTACAGGCACAACTGCACTTGCCAATGGCGGCAATGCCGGCAACATCACCGTGATCAATAATGATGTTGCGACTGGCACGATTACTCTGGGAGCGCTGACAGCCACTACGGGCGCAGCCTTTGGTACAGGTACCGGTGGTACTGCAGCAACCGTTTCTGTGACGAACTCAGCGGCTGGTCAAGCCTTGACCACAGGCGCCATCACCACCACAGGTGGCACCAATGCCAATGGCGGCAATGTCACGGTATCTTCTCAGGGAAATGCCACAGTATCAGGAGTCATTACGACTTCAGCAGGCGCTAAAGGCACCGGTGTGGTTGCCGCAGGCGGCAATGCAGGCTCTGTCACGATTACTAGTGCAGGTAATACTTCTGTCACCGGCGCCATTACTGCGAGTGGTGGTGCAGCCCTCGGCACCAATCAGGCAGG
>CAYXMC010000061.1:0-863 GCA_964466095.1 uncultured Methylophilaceae bacterium
CGTTTGCAGGACATCGGCGATGCAGACCGTATCGTGTTGCCGGGTCTGTGCAAAGGCGATTTACAGCAACTTGAAGATAAATACGGTATTCCTGTTGAGCGTGGCCCGGAAGACCTGAAAGACTTGCCGCAGTACTTTGGTCGTGGAGGAAAGGCACCAGATTTGTCCAAGCACGATGTCCGTATATTTGCCGAAATAGTAGAGGCTCCACAGTTAGACGTTGCCGGGATACTGGCGCGGGCTGCTTTTTTCAGGGAGCAAGGGGCCGATGTCATTGATCTCGGCTGTTTGCCAAACACACCATTTCCGCACCTAGCTGAGTCCATACAGGCATTAAAGGCGGAAGGTTATCAGGTGAGTGTGGACTCCCTGAATACTGAAGACCTCTTGCTGGCTGGGCGTAGCGGTGCCGATTACCTCCTAAGCCTGACTGAAAAGACCTTGTGGATTGCAGATGAAGTAGCTTCTACACCAATATTGATACCAGCCAAAGCAGGCAATTTGTCCTCACTTTACCGTGCTGTTGAGAAGATGCAAAACAAGGGGCGGCCATTTATCGCTGATGCGATTCTTGATCCTATTCCGTTTGGTTTTACTGAGTCTGTTGTTCGCTATCAGCGTTTGCGTAAAAAATACCCGGATATCAAGATCATGATGGGGGTGGGTAACCTTACAGAGCTGACAGATGCAGATACAACCGGTATCAATGCCATATTGTTTGGCATGATTAGTGAATTAGGGATTAATGCAGTACTGGCTACCTCGGTGAGCCCGCATGCGATTAACGCCGTGGCTGAGGCAGATGTGGCAAGGCGAGTGATGTTTGCAGCACGTGAAGACAGGCGCCTGCCTCGTGATTACAG
>CAYXMC010000061.1:873-5237 GCA_964466095.1 uncultured Methylophilaceae bacterium
GCACAGATCAAGGACCCTAGTTTCAGAATACAGGTAAGCAAGGACGGCTTGCATATCTATAACCGAGACGGCCTTTTTCAGGCAACTGATCCATTTGAGTTATATCCCTACCTGAAAGTTGATGATGATGCTTCTCATGCGTTCTACCTTGGAGTGGAGTTGGCAAGGGCACAGATCGCATGGCAACTGAACAAGCGTTACAGTCAAGATGAAGAGCTGGTCTGGGGATGCAATACCAAGAAAAAATCATCAGAAGCCCGCGTTGCACATAGAGATGCATCTCTCAAGGAAAAACGGGAAAAGAAAAACAAATAAAATGGCTGCGGAATTGATATATGAGACGGTGGTTACCAGCATTGATATGTCTGGTCAGCCACATATCGCCCCTTTTGGGGTGCGCGAAAGAAATGGGCTAATTTTGATAGCCCCTTTTCGTCCATCGACTAGTCTAGATAATTTTTTGGCAAGCAGAAGTGCGGTCTTGAACATTACAGATGATGTCAGGATTTTTGCTGGAGCGCTGACTGGGCATCGTGCATGGCCACTTATGTCTGCTGAGAAAATTGCGGGAGTTTATCTGGAAACAGCTTTAACTCACAAAGAGCTAGAGCTGGTTGATGTCAAGGAAGATGCGACTCGCCCTGAACTCTACTTTAAGGTTGTCCATGAAGTTGCTCACAAGCCGTTTCAGGGCTTTAATCGAGCGCAAGCTGCAGTGGTTGAGCTGGCTGTGTTGGTGAGCCGGTTGCATATGTTGCCTATTCAGAAAATCAATCAGGAAATCGAATATTTGCAAATCGCTATATCTAAGACTGCGGGGCCGCGTGAACTGGAAGCCTGGGGCTGGTTAATAGATAAAGTGCAAATGCATAAGGCACAATTGAATGGAAGTCATATTGCATGAGTAAGATGCTGGTCAGCATAAGTAATTCGGATGAATTGCAAACCGTCCTGTCATCAGGCGTAGATATTATTGATTTCAAGAATCCACAAGCTGGCGCTTTGGGAGCATTGCCGCTTGATGAAGTTAGGGCCATGGTTGAAGTAGTAGGCACTACTGCCATGACAAGCGCGACAATTGGCGATTTGCCTATGTATCCAGAATTGCTTTATGAGGCAAGCTTGGCGATGGCGGCTACAGGTGTGGGCATCGTCAAAATTGGATTCTTTTCAGAGGAAAACATAGCTAATTGCATAAGAGCCTTGAAACCTTTGGTTACTGCTGGGGTCAAGCTGGTCGCGGTGTTGATTGCAGACAGCAAGCCTAACGTTTCTGTGTTGAAAGAATTAAGTGCAGCAGGTTTTTATGGCGCTATGTTGGATACGGCAGATAAAACAGGTAAAAACTTATTAGATTTTTACAGCACTGCGCAGCTAAGAGCTTTTGTTAGTGATTGCAGGGAGTTAAGGATGATGTCCGGCTTGGCTGGAGCTCTCCGCAAACACCACATTCAATCATTGAGCTCCTTGGGGGCTGACTACCTTGGATTCCGTGGCGCATTGTGTGCTGAGCATGACAGAGTAGGGCGCTTAGAGGAAAGTAGGCTGAAAGAATTGATATCGATGTTGCGAAAAAGCAACATCAAAACAGATGAATATATTGCAGCATAAGTAGATTCTGGCATTCATTGCATGCCATGAGCGCTTTGCGTATAGTTCAAACTATATATAAGTAACCAAACTGGAGTTCAAAAGCATGAAAAATAATCTCATCAAGTTGGCGTTAGCAGGTGTATTCGGCTTGAGCGCACTCGCAGCTTCAGCTGAAGAAGCATACAAGGGTTCCTGGTATGCATTGCCTGGCGTCAGTGTTATGAACACTGACAGCGATTTGAAGGCTGAAGACAACAACGTAGGTGGTTTCCTGCGTCTGGGCAAAGAGCTGAGCGAACACTGGGATGTCCAGCTTGGTCTTAGTCACAACCGTGCCGACGAAGATTCTCGTCTGTTTACCAGTGGCAAATACAAGCAAACATTATTGGGTGTAGATGCCCTTTACATGTTCAGCCGTGAAAAATTCCGTCCTTTCCTGCTCGCTGGTTTGGGTGTAGGTCATAACTCTATAGATTACAAGGCTGGCGCTGTTGACGTTGATGGCAGCAAGACTTCATGGATGGCTAATGTTGGTCTTGGCGCTCAATACCTGATTAATGATGTATTTGGAGTTCAAGCTGACATTCGCCACGTGTGGAGTCGTGCCGAAGTTGGTAATGCTGCGTTTGGTCGAGATGACGAAACTATTGGCAATACATTATTCAACCTTGGTGCAATTATTCGTTTTGGCGCACCAAAACCTGCAACTGCCGCTCCAGTGGCAGTCGAGCCTGTTTCTGTAAATTATGTTGAGCCATCCGCTGCACCTGAGCCTGATCCAGCCCCAGCAGAGCCATGCAAGCCGACAACAGAAACGGTAACGATTCAAGCTGAAAAACTCTTCGGTTTTGATAAGTCCACCTTGAGCGGAAATGGTAAGCAAGAGCTCGATGCAGTTGCTGAGAAAATTAACCAGCACACTGATATTGAGGTTGTTCTGGTCACTGGTCACACAGACCGTATTGGTACTGATGCTTACAATCAGAAATTGTCAGAACGTCGTGCCAACACCGTAAAGAACTACCTGATAACCAAGGGTGTTGATGCAAACCGCCTGCAAGCAGTGGGTAAGGGTGAGTCCGAGCCTGTTGTTGATTGCAAAGGTATTCGTGGCAAGAAGCTTATTGAGTGCTTGGCGCCTAATCGTCGTGTAGTAGTTGATGCTACACACAAGCAAGAAGCAGGTTGCGCGTCAGAGTAATTTGTAACACCTAAAAAAGCCCCGCAAAGCGGGGCTTTTTTATGGCCAAAATCTATATAATTCAGCCTATGTCCGAACAACACATATTACAAGCAGACCAAATTATTGAGGCACGCTGGATACTGCCTGTTGATGCAAGTAGCAGTTTGCTTGAGCGTCATTCGCTTGTTTTGAAACAGGCCCAGATTATAGATATCTTACCTACCGAGCAGGCTAAGAGCCAATATTCGTCGGCCCAGCTAACTGTGCTGGATGAGCATGTATTAATACCTGGGCTGATTAACCTGCATACCCATGCGGCAATGAGCCTGATGCGTGGACTTGCAGATGATCTGCAATTGATGGATTGGTTGAATCATCATATCTGGCCCGCTGAAGCAGAAGTCGTTTCTGCAAAGTTTGTGCGGGATGGCACTTTGCTTGCGTGCGCTGAAATGTTAGCCGCGGGTGTGACGACGTTTAACGACATGTATTTTTATCCAGATAGTGCCGCTGAAGCAGCTAAACAGGCCGGTATGCGCTGTAATCTGGGGTTGGTGGTTCTGGAGTTTCCGTCCAATTATGCTACGGATGCAGATGACTATATCCTCAAAGGTTTGGAGGCTCGCGATAGCTGGCGCGATAATTCACTCATTAGTAGCAGCTTTGCTCCACATGCGCCATACACCATTTCCAACGCTACATTTGAAAAAACGGTGACATATGCCGAACAATTGGGTTTAGGCATACATACGCATCTTCACGAGACTCAAGATGAAATAAGGCAGAGTCTTTCCCAGTATGGTGTGAGGCCTTTGCAGCGCTTGGCTGAATTGGGAGTCTTGGGGCCAAATTTGGTAGCCGCACATTGCGTGCATCTGGATGAATCGGAAATACAGAAGTTCAGGGATTATGGCTGCCACATTGCACATTGCCCTACCTCTAACCTGAAATTGGCGAGCGGAATAGCGCCTCTTGCTAATTATGTGCATGAGGGAATTAATGTAGGTATAGGCACTGATGGTGCTGCAAGTAACAATCGACTAGATATATTTGCTGAAATGCGGCTTGCAGCATTATTGGCAAAAGGCAGTAGCGGTGATGCTGCCGCTGTACCAGCATTACAGGCGCTAGAGATGGCAACAATTAATGCGGCAAGAGCCCTAGGGCTTGATAGCAAGATAGGCTCTCTGGAAGTGGGCAAGCAAGCCGATATTACGGCAGTGAAGCTCACTGCTATACAAAATCAGCCATGTTTTGATCCAGTTTCCCAGTTGGTTTATGCGGCGGGCAGAGAGCATGTTAGCCACGTTTGGGTTGCCGGGGAACTCCGTTATCGCGATGGAATCTACGCCGGGATAGAACCAGTGGAATTAAAGGAAATTACTTCAGTATGGCAATCGAAGCTAATGCAGTTCAAGTAAATGCGGATCCGGCAGAGCTGGAAAAGTTTGCAGCTTTGGCTCATCGTTGGTGGGATCCGCAGAGTGAATTCAAACCTCTTCACGAGATTAATCCATTAAGACTCGGATATATCGACTCTATCGCTAGTCTGCGTGGCAAGCGTGTTTTAGATGTTGGCTGCGGCGGG
>CAYXMC010000061.1:5247-8409 GCA_964466095.1 uncultured Methylophilaceae bacterium
GAAGGGTGCGTATGTAACAGGCATAGACCTTGGAGAGAAGGCTCTGAAAGTTGCCCAGTTGCATCGTCTTGAAAGTGGAGTAGAGGTTGATTACAAATTGATTTCGGTTGAGCAACTGGCCGAACAGATGCCAGAAAGCTTTGATGTAGTGACGTGCATGGAAATGCTTGAGCATGTACCAGACCCTGCTGCGATTGTGCGTGCCTGTGCAAAACTAGCAAAATCTGGAGGTCACGTGTTTTTCTCGACAATTAATCGTAACCCAAAAGCCTATCTTCATGCAGTGATTGGAGCTGAATATCTGCTGCAATTACTGCCTAAGGGCACGCATGAATATGAGAAATTCATTAAGCCATCCGAGTTGTCCGCATGGGCGAGACAGGCTGGTCTTGATGTGTTAGCGCTGAAGGGCATGACATACAATCCTCTGAATAAGCGCTATAAGCTTGAGTCTGATGTGTCAGTCAACTATATCGTGCACACCAAAAAATAAGCTAAAAAATGATTTTGTTTGATCTGGATGGAACCCTGGTCGACACTGCACCAGATTTAGGTCTTGCGTTGAATATACAGCGCCAGCGCCATGGTTTCGAGCCGCTGCCAGACGAGGTTATACGACCATTTGCCTCTCATGGTTCAAAAGGCTTATTGTCGATTGGGTTTGGTATTGGCCCCGACTCCCATGAGTTTGCGGCGATGCGTGAAGAATATCTAGCACTCTATGATCAGGTATTCACTGATTCACCCGTATTGTTTGATGGTGTAGAGGAGTTGCTCGAAGCCATTGAAAGTTCTGGTTCTTTATGGGGGGTGGTGACCAATAAGCCACGCCGGTTTACCCAGCCACTTTTACAGGCAATGAACCTGCATAAGCGTGCAGCATGTATTGTCAGCGGGGACGATGCTGCTAAAGCTAAACCTGCACCTGATACCTTATTGCTTGCCTGTGCTCAAACAAATAGCCAACCGCAGGATTGTCTGTATATTGGTGATGCAGAGCGCGATATGGTTGCGGGTCGTGCAGCGGGCATGAAAACTGTGCTTGCTTTATATGGATATATTGCAGACGAAGACACACCGCTGGAGTGGGGTGCAGATTATCTGATCAATCATCCACGAGAGGTTATCGCCTTACTCTAGGTTCCTCAAGATTGGCCCATGTCGCAGATTGGTTGTCAGGGTCGAAAATCTTCTTTTGTTTGAGCCCGCAGCTTCTGCACGTTCTGTAGAAAACCGGATATACCATGCCTTCAAACTGATAGCCCTTGGTTTCGCTCTTCCATGCATGCAAGCCTATGCGGCATAGTAGCTTGGAAAATCTAACTGACACTGCGGCGTTCCATCATGGCTTGTGCCAAGGTTCCGCTATCTACATGCTCGATTTCTCCACCCATCGGTAGCCCGCGTGCAATACGGCTGACTTTCAGTCCACGTGCACGTAGAAGTTCGCTAACGTAATGAGCTGTGGCTTCACCTTCAACCGTGTAGTTAGTTGCCAAGATAATTTCCTGAACAATTCCGTCCTGAGCACGCTTGATCAGTTTTTCCAGATGTATTTCCTTTGGGCCTATCCCATCTAGAGGTGATAGCCTGCCCATCAAAACAAAATACATGCCTTGAAATGCTTGGGTCTGCTCAAGCATCATGAGGTCAGTGGGCATTTCTACTACGCAAAGCAAGCTACCATCACGATTGCCTGATGCGCAAAGGTTGCAGATTGGTTGTTCACTGAAATTATTACAAAGGCTGCAATGACCAACCTGCTGCAGGGCATTATCTAGGGCAAGAGCCAGAGTATTGGCACCATGTCTGTCTCTTTGCAGTAGGTGATATGCCATGCGTAATGCCGACTTTGGCCCTACGCCGGGCAAGCAGCGCAAAGCCTCAATCAGTTGCTCAAGAGCTGCAGGATTGCGCATGAACTAATGATACAGAACAGTTAAAAAGGCAACTTCATGCCGGCAGGCATCAGGCCGCTCATTCGCGCCTGGGTTGTTGCTTCAGCCTTGCTAGAAGCGTCATTCAGTGCCAGCACAATCAGATCTTCCAGCATTTCTTTGTCGTCCATAACGGAGTCGTCGATGCTAACGCGTTTAACCTGATTGCGGCAGGTCATGACGACTTTCACAGCACCAGATGCAGCATGTCCTTCCACTTCAATCTGAGCGAGTTCTTCTTGCGCTTTTTGCATGTTTGCCTGCATTTGTTGCGCTTGTTTCATCAGGTTGCCAAGGCCACCTTTCATCATGCTAGTTCTCCTGAAAATTTATTGAATAGGTTTAATACTAGAGGGAATAATCTGTGCACCAAAGTCTTTGACTAACGCCTGCACAAAATCATCCTGCTGAATTGCAGACTCAGCTTTGGATTGTATGGCAGCTTTTTCCATGCTGATCTGCTGGGCAGGGGTGTTGCCACTGCCGCCAACTTCAAAATGCAGGCTTATTTTTCTGCCAAAATATTGCTGTATGGCATCACGCAGTTTTTGTTGATAGCTCTGGTCGAGTAAATGTTTCTGGGATTCAGGTACAGTCAGATACATACTGTTTTCATCATGCCTTGCCAACTCGCAGTTCTGAGCTAAGGCTCTAGCCAATCCCAGCTTGAGCTGATCAACCAGATTGCGCCAATTACCATCAAATTCTAAGCTGCCTGAAACGACAGTAGTGCGAACTTCAGGTGTGGGCTCAGGGATACCCTCAGGCATTATCTCTGGAGCTGTGCTGATGGATACTTCAGGCGATACCGCGATTTTTACTGGGGCTATGCCAGGAGAGGCGCTACCAGATTGTGCTGGCTGCTGTACGGTAGTGGCTGGTGCTGTAACATCACTTTTGAATTGGCTTGTCGAGGAACTCTTAAGACTGCCTGCCTGATTATTGGGCGCAAATGCCAGCATGCGCAGGAGGCACATGGTAAAGCCAGCAAACTCATCTGGAGCTAGGCCGATGTCGCGGCGCCCCAGAATAGCAATCTGGTAATAGAGCTGGGTTTGTTCTGGGGTCAGCTGCTGGGCAAGCTCTATTATTGCTGGTCTTTCCGGCAGGTCTTGTGCAATAGCCTCAGGTACAGCTTGAGCCATAGCAACTTGTTGAAGGATATTTGCAAGATCATTAAGTGCAGCCTCGAATGAAATGCTGCGCTGTTCCATCAAACGTGCTT
>CAYXMC010000062.1:0-6806 GCA_964466095.1 uncultured Methylophilaceae bacterium
ACTAGCATAAAACCTTAACTTGATACTCCATCATTTAAGCTTGTTGCAAGTATGTTGACAGGCTAAGTGCCTGTCAACATATGGGTTTTTACGAAAAAATCAGAACTCGCCGCGTAGGCCGACGAGGAGTGAACGACCGCCCAGTGGGGCGATGTCTTTGAGGAAGGATGTGTGTTCGCGGATTTCCTGATCGAGCAGGTTGTAGCCTTTGGCAAAGGCTTCCAGGTGGAACTGCGCGGGGATCAGGTAGGTGAGGGTGGCGTTGACGGAGGTGTAGCCGTCGGTGGCAAGTTCGTTAGATGCAGTGCGGTCTTGCTTGAAGGCGCGCAGTACATCGAGCCGTGAGCCAAAGCGGTTGAATTTGTAATCAAAGCCAAAGCCCAGACGCAGCGGCGAGATGCGTGGCAACGGGTCGCCAGAATCACGGTCTGTTGCGCGCACGTAATCGCCACGCAGGTTCAAATCGAGCGTGCCGATTTGGTCGTAAACGCGGAATTTACCTTCGCCTTCCAGCCCTTTGAAGATGGCAGGCACAGGCTGAAAGCGGGCCACCGGCAGCAGCTCGCCTTCAAAATTCACGGTGGTGCCTTGGTCTGCCAGGCTGATGAAGTTGCTGAAGCGGGTGTAATACGCACCCACGCTGAATGAGTTGTGGCCAGCTTTCCAGCGCAGTTGCGCATCCACGCCGTTGGAGCGTTCTTTTTGCAGCGTGGTATCGCCGATCTCAAACTGGGCGGTGGCCAGATGCGGGCCATTGGCAAAGAGTTCAAAGTAGCTGGGCGCGCGCTCATTGTGTGAGAGGTTGCTGGCAATAGACCAATTGCTATCCAGTGTGTAAAGCATGCCAGTGGCATAGCTGCGCGGGGTGAAGGTTTGCTCGTTGCCCGGGCCGAAATTGCCGCCACCGGCTGATTCCACTTTCACTTGTTCCATACGCCCGCCGAAATTCAGCTTGAGCGCATTCGATTTGAAGAAATCCAGTGGCAGTTCTTCAAAGATATAGGCGGCTTTGCTTTCTGTGCGGTTGCTGGGCACAAAGGCTTCTTCGCCCAATGCCTGAAACTTGGAGTTCTGGAACTGCACGCCTACGGTGCCAGAAAGTTTGCCGATATTGCCGTGGCCGGCTTCGATGGAGCCTTCCAGACCGCGGTTCTTGAAAGTGGTGCCTACGGCGCCGTCTTCGATCTCCTGATGCATGTAGTCTGTGTGCGCCATGCGTACCTTGACGCGGTTGATGATGTTGCCGAGGTCTTTTAATTCAGAGGCTAAATCCCAGCGGTCACTGTTTTGGTCTATGCGCACGCCCGGCTCGGCCACTGTGCCATAGTTGTTGTTGAAGGTGGAAAACGAGGTGCCTATATAACCTTTTTCCAGCGCAATAGAGGCCCCGAGTGCACCGCCATCTGCATCGGATGAACTGTTGACCAGCCTGCCGCGGTTGGTACGGGCGGTGCCGTCTTGTCTGGCCAAGCGGCTGGAAACCGCATAGCCCGGAATATCCAGATCATGTGTCTTGCGCTTGTAGGCATCGGCATGAATAGTCAGCACGCCATTGCCGGCATCCACTACCACTGCACCGTTCTTTTGGTTATCCGCACCGCCAAAGCGTATCTCACTACGGCCAGTGACGCCTTCTATCGCCTCCTTGGGAATGCGGTGGTCAATGGCGTTGACTACGCCGCCGATGGCGCTGCCGCCATAAAGCAAGGCTGCCGGGCCGCGAACTACGTCTATCTGCTCGATAATCAGCGGGTCTATCGCCACGGCATGGTCAAAACTCAACGCTGAGGCGTCCAGTATGCCCACACCGTTTTGCATGATGCGCACGCGGTCGCCATCCAAGCCGCGAATGACAGGCCGCGAGGCGTTGGGGCCGAAAGAACTGGCACTGACGCCGGGGATGTTTTTTAGGGTCTCGCCCAGCGTGCTTTCGCGTTTCAGAGAAAGCTCGCGGCCATTGAGCACAGAAACCGGTGTCACCAGTTCATCTGAGCTAACCCCAAGTGGATTGGCAGTCACCGCGACTGGCGCAGCTTCTATGGTGCTACTGCCTGCGGCTATGACCGGGTAGGAGACCGGGGCGGTTAAAGCAATCGCCACAGCCATGAAAATCTTTTTGGGCGCCATGAACGCGCCGCGTGTCTCTTGATGTAATTCAGCAGGACCTAACATAACAACCTCGCAAAAAAATGAAACATGCCTGCCAGCTAAGCGGGCAGGATGAAAACAGATTTAAGCGAAGCGGGGTGGGGCGCGGGCGGAGTAAGGGCTGGAGTTGTGGTTGAGTAACTGGCCAGTAACAGCTGCGATAGGAGTATTGTCGCCTGCAATCTCGGGCACAATAAAATCACTAACAGCCAGCGCATTTGCCAGCTCGCCATAGCTGAAACATTTATCACAGGCGGGTGAATGCGGGGCTTTGTCCTGTTGCTGCGAGGCTGGTGCCAGCCCGCTGCCGAGATCCGCATAGTGCGAGATTTCGTGCACGAGCGCGCCCTGTTGGCCCATGGCAAACAGGAAAACCAATGCAAATGTCAGGAACAATTTACGCAACATAGTTGCAATTATAGCAAACGAATGTGACAAAACAAAAACGGCCAGATAGTCCTTGGTAACTATCTGGCCGTATTGGGTGTTGCGGAGAATTAAGCTGCGTAGTTGGCGCTAGCGAAATCCCAGTTTGCCAATGAAGTGAGGAAAGTCTCAACAAACTTGGCGCGCAGATTGCGGTAATCGATGTAGTAAGCGTGTTCCCATACGTCGATAGTCAGCAGGGCGGTGTCGCCGGTGGTCAGCGGGGTGCCAGCTGCGCCAGTGTTGACGATATCTACAGAGCCGTCAGCTTTTTTGACCAGCCATGTCCAGCCGGAACCGAAATTGCCAACTGCAGAAGCCTGAAAAGCCTTCTTGAATTCATCGAAAGAACCCCACTTGGCGTTGATGGCATCTGCCAGTGCGCCGGTTGGGGCAGCGCCGCCGTTAGGCTTCATGCTGTTCCAGAAGAAGGTGTGGTTCCAGATCTGGGCTGCGTTGTTGTAGATGCCACCTGCAGATTTCTTGACGATTTCTTCCAGACTGCTGTTCTCGAACTCGGTACCCTTGATCAGGTTATTCAGGTTGGTGACATAGGTCTGGTGGTGCTTGCCGTAGTGAAACTCGATGGTTTCTTCAGAGATGTGAGGTGCCAGGGCATTCTTGGCATAAGGTAAAGCCGGTAATACGTGTTCCATGTGCGTCCTTAGATTATTAATGTTGGGATTGTTAAAACAGATTGTGCGGGCTGGATTTTGCCATATAACGCCACGCATAAAAACCGCGTAATCCTTAGGGTGAATTGTGCCGATTAGGTTCCAGCTCTATTTCTTGCGTGCGCGAGGGTGAGCAGCATCGTATACCTTGGCAAGATGCTGGAAGTCTAAATGGGTATACACCTGCGTTGTGCTGATATTGGCATGGCCCAGCATTTCCTGCACGGCACGCAGGTCACCACTGGATTGCAACACATGCGTGGCAAAGCTGTGGCGCAGCATGTGCGGGTGCACATCGGCATTGATGCCTTGCTTGATGGCCCATTCCTTCAGGCGCAACTGCACAGCACGCGGGGTAATCCGCTTGCCAAGTTTGCTGATAAAAACGGCAGATTCTTCCGGCTTGGCAAGCAAGCTGCGGCTTTTCAGCCAGTTCTTCATGGCTTGTATGGCATGGCTGCCCATGGGCACGATGCGGGTCTTGCTGCCCTTGCCTGTGACAGTGACAGTGCCGCTGGCTAAATCCAGCGCGCCTATATTGAGGCCGACCAGTTCTGCCAACCGCAGGCCGGAGGAATAGAACAGCTCCAGTATGGCGCGATCACGCAGGGTGAGCGGCTCGTCGCCTTCTATACTCACCAGTTGTATGGTCTGGTCTGTGGATAGCGCCTGAGGCAGGGTCTTGGGTGCTTTGGGGGCTTTCATGCCTATGCAAGGGTTGCTGCTGAAGCCGTGACGCAAGTTAAGGAATTCAAAGAATCCACGCCAAGCCGAAAGCATGCGGGCGATGCTTCTGCCGCCCAGGTCTTTGCTATGCAACATGGCAATATAACGCCGAATCTGAGGTGGCTGGATATCTTTTAGAGGGGTCTTGTCGGCCAACTGCAGCAGCTGGCCGATGTCACGAGCGTAATTCTCTTTGGTGAGCGGGCTTAAGCCGCGCTCATATGTCAGGTAATTCAGGTAATCGCTGAGATAATCCAAATCAGGCGATATATCGCAGCAGGGAAGCGCTCACTAGCTCACCAATACGCTTGAGGTACATGGTGCCCATTTCCGGGTAGAAACGCTGTTCATCCTCAGACGCCATTGCCAGCAGGCCAATGGCTTGATCGCTCTTCAGTGTGACCAGTGCAAACGACTTGGGTGTCGCCGATTCGCCGAACCAGCGATCAACTTCTAGCCCTGGACGATGACCACAGTATGGCTGTACCAAACCTTGTGCCCAGCTTTTCAATTCAGCTTCGACCGGCTGAAAGACACTGTTGCTGCTATCCACGCTGTCATTCGCGGTTGCCCACAGGCGTACGCCGACATACGGCACCTTGAAATCTTCTTTTAGCGTGTGGATCAGCATATCCACCAGCACTTCAAAGTTTTGGCTAGCGAGCAAGCCCAGACTCAGTCTATGGATTTTCTCGGTGGTGGCGTCGTTTTCTTCACCATATTTCAGGAAATCTGCCATTTTGGCTTCCAGCACGCGGATACGGTCGCGTTGCAGCAACTGTTGGCGCTCAGCCAGAGAAACTGTACCCCCACCGTGCGGACTGGGCAGGTACATTTCGGTCAGTAGTTCGGCATGCTGCTCGAAAAATTGTGGGTGTTGCTTGAGGTAGGCGCTAACTTCAGCTTCTGTCAGTGGTGAATTGGATTCCATAATTTCCTCTATCAGTTCAGGTTGATCTCGCCTTCAAAAACAGTTTCTGCCGGGCCGGACATCATGACTGGCGAGCTATCTCCAGCCCAGGTGATATTCAGTTCGCCGCCGCGCATGTTGACCTTGACCGGGGATTGCAGCTTGCCAAGCCGGATGCCGGAAACCACAGCCGCACAGGCGCCGCTGCCGCAGGCCAGAGTCTCGCCACTTCCACGCTCGTATACGCGCAGATTGATTTCATGAGGCGAAACAATCTGCATAAATCCCGCGTTAACACGCTGAGGAAACTGGGCGTGTGATTCGATGAGTGGCCCCTGACTCTCTACCGGCGCAGTCTCGACATCGTTAACGACTTGTACAGCATGCGGATTGCCCATGGAAACGGCCGAGATGGTGATATTTTCGCCAGCGACTGGCAGGGCGTAAGTAGGCGCCAGCTTGTCTGCTATCAAGGGTATTTGCGCTGGTTCAAAGCGTGGTGCACCCATGTTGACTGTGACCAGTCCGTCATCTGTGAGCTTCAGCATAATCAGGCCATTAGCGGTTTCCACTTGTATTTCAGTTTTTTCAGTGAGCCCTTTGTCATGCACATAGCGCACAAAACAGCGAGCGCCATTACCGCATTGTTCTACTTCACCACCATCTGCATTAAAAATACGGTAGCGGAAATCAACATCTGGCAGTGAGCTCTTTTCCACCATCAGTAGCTGGTCACAGCCGACACCAAAATGGCGATCTGCCAAGTACTTGATCTGTGCCTGTGAGAGGCTAACTGGCTGGCTGTAGGCATCAATCACGACGAAGTCGTTACCGATGCCATGCATTTTTGTGAATTTGAGCTTCATTGCTTGTTGCTGTCTGCAGTTTGATTGGCCGATATTGTAGGGGAGTTTGTGCTTGTTTCGGGGTCTTTTTTCTGTCTGTGGGGTTGTGGTTGTTTGAAACGGCGATAGCTCCACAAATATTGACTGGGGCAGCGCCGGATCAGTTTTTCTATTCCAAGATTGATATTTTCCGGCGTTGGTGCCGCGTTCAATGGTTCGATGTGGATGATATAGCCCCTTCCCCACGAGAGCCGCTCGCCAAAAGCCAGCAGCAAAGTGGCGTCAGTAGATTCTGCCAGCTTGCCTACCAGTGTCATGGTGTAGGCTGGCTTGCCAAAAAAATCAGCCCAGACACCTTCTCCAAATTCAGGCACCTGATCTGGCAATATGCCAACAGCTTCGCCTTTTTTCAGGCTGCGCAGCAGGCTGCGTACACCGCTCATATTGGTAGGGGCCATTTTCATACCGTCACGCTTGCGACCTTCATCAATCAACGGCGCCAGCCAGTTTTTGCGTGGCGGGCGGTAGAGCACGCTCATTGGGTGGCGGGCAGCGTAATAGACGGCTGTGATTTCAAAACAGCCTAGGTGCGGTGTAAGGAAAATGATGCCTTTATTGTTTGCCTGTGCTGTTTCCACATGCTCCCAGCCCTGACATGACCTGACCAGCCTGAGTACACCTGCGGTGGAGCGGAACCAGATTGCAAAAGCTTCCAGCAGGCCTTTGCCGGTTTCTTTCGCCGTCTGTCGCACCAGTTTCTGGTATTCGGCTGTAGAAGATGCAATGCCGACCGTTAACAGATTATTGCGTATGCGGCGCCCAAGCTTGGGGTCGCTGAAATAGCTGATCCAGCCAACGATTGCCCCCATCATATGAATCAACGGCAGGGGCATGCTGGCAAATAGCCTAAGGAATGCTTTGAGCATGAATTTCTTTTTGAATCAGATTGATTTTGTTATTCTAGCAATCTTTTAGTTTTCAATCCCCATTTAAGTAAACATCTGAAACCTACCTATGAGCGAATATTTATTTACTTCTGATTACAAAAAAGTCTATAAAAAACAAGGTATTAAAGAT
>CAYXMC010000062.1:6816-8380 GCA_964466095.1 uncultured Methylophilaceae bacterium
TTTACTTCTGAATCTGTATCAGAAGGCCACCCGGACAAAGTTGCCGACCAGATTTCTGACTCCATTCTTGATGCCATCCTGGCGCAAGACCCGACAGCGCGTGTAGCTGCAGAAACACTTACCAACACAGGTTTGGTCGTATTGGCAGGTGAAATCACCACCAATGCCAACGTTGATTACATCAAGGTGGCGCGAGACACCATCAAGCGTATCGGCTACGACAACACCGACTACGGTATCGACTACAAGGGTTGTGCTGTGCTGGTGGCTTACGACAAGCAATCACCAGATATCGCCCAAGGCGTGGACAACGCCAACGACGACCCGCTGGATCAAGGTGCTGGCGACCAAGGCTTGATGTTCGGCTATGCCTGCGATGAAACGCCACAACTCATGCCATTGCCAATCTGGCTTTCACACCGCCTGATGGAACGCCAATCCCAACTCCGTAAAGATGGCCGTCTGCCATGGTTACGCCCAGATGCAAAATCACAAGTCACCGTGCAATACATCGATGGCAAGCCACACAAGATCGACACTGTGTTGATTTCTACCCAGCATGCCCCGGAAAAGAGCCTGGAAGAAATCCGCGAAGCTGTTGTGGAAGAAATCATCAAGCCCATGCTGCCGCAAGAACTGATTAAAGGCGAGATCAAATATCTGGTGAACCCGACTGGTCGTTTCGTCATCGGTGGCCCACAAGGCGATTGCGGTCTGACTGGCCGCAAGATCATCGTTGATACCTATGGCGGTGCTGCACCTCATGGTGGTGGTGCTTTCTCTGGTAAGGACCCCTCCAAAGTTGACCGCTCTGCTGCCTATGCTGGCCGCTATGTTGCCAAGAACATTGTGGCTGCCGGATTGGCATCACGCTGCCTGGTACAGGTCAGCTATGCGATTGGTGTGGCACGCCCGACTTCTGTCATGGTAGAGACCTATGGCACTGGCAAGGTCAGCAACGAAGTGCTGACCCAGTTGGTAATGGATCATTTTGATCTGCGCCCCAAGGGTATCGTCAAGATGCTGGATCTGCTGCGTCCGATCTACAGCAAGACAGCGGCTTACGGTCACTTTGGCCGTGATGAGCCAGAGTTCAGCTGGGAAGCGACGGATAAGGCTGCTGCACTAAAAGCTGCAATCTAATTTAGTCAGCTAGGCACTTAAGAACGCCCACTATCCTGATTGAGGAATAGTGGGCGTTTTGCATTTCTGTTCAAGTTTTTGTCATGACAGTCGATAACTGATAATGACAATATGTTGAAATCCGTCCCCAAACACAAAATCCGTAAAGGCATGTTTATCCATGAGCTGCAAGGCGCATGGATGGATCACCCATTCTGGCGCAAATCTTTTTTGTTGGATGATGAAAAAGATTTCAGGCAGTTGGTAGGTTCAGCCATACAGGGGGTGGTGATTGATACAAAGCGCGGCCTGGATGTGCTCGATGACAGCCCGATAGCTGATGCAGCGCCTGCACAAGAGCCAGAGCCCGAATCTCAGCTTGAAGGATCCGAGGCACCAACCGAACCTGTCAAACATTCATTTGCTGACGAGCGGGAAAATG
>CAYXMC010000063.1:0-8369 GCA_964466095.1 uncultured Methylophilaceae bacterium
ATTTCTTGCCGGGGCTGTTTTTATGCTATTTTGGTTAAAGCGTAATTTGCCAGTAATGATCAATCATCAATGCTGCAAACAGTAGCGTGAGATAAATGATGGAATAGCGAAACATACGCCGTGCCAGCGCATCGGAATATTTACGATAAAGCGCTACCGCATACATCATGAAACCGACATTCAAGATGAGCGATGCAGCCAGATAAATCAGTCCACTCATGCCATGCCCATATGGCATCAGCGCCACAGCAAACAAGATGATGGTGTAAAGCAGGATATGCTGGCGGGTGAATTCCTCACCGTGCGTCACTGGCAGCATAGGCATTTCCACCTTGGCATACTCTTCACGGCGATACAATGCCAGCGCCCAGAAATGGGGAGGCGTCCAGGCAAAAATAATCAGGAAAAGAATCAGAGATTCTGGTGAAACCACATTATTGACAGCTGCCCATCCCAGTATTGGCGGCATTGCACCAGACGCCCCGCCAATCACAATATTCAGCGGCGTGGCTGGTTTGAGGAACACCGTGTAGATCACCGCATATCCAAGAAAAGTCGCAAATGTCAGCCACATGGTCAACGGGTTGACGAACATATATAGAATCAGCAAGCCTAGGCTACCGACTATCGAAGCAAAAATGAAGGTTTCAACCGAGCTGACTTGACCTGTGGGTAGTGGGCGGCCACGTGTGCGCGCCATACGTGCATCTATCTTCTGCTCGATCAGGCAGTTGAATGCCGCCGCCGCCCCCGAAGCCATGCCTATCCCGGCAGTTGCTGCCAGAAGGATATCTAGCGGCACCATATTGGGCGTTGCCAGAAACATGCCGATAATTGCAGTAAATACAATCAGCGATGTCACACGCGGCTTACATAAAGCCAGAAAGTTGCGTGCACTGGCACGCCATTTTTGTAACTGGTCGACTCGAATTACATTTGTGATTGCACTCATGTTTCCACCCCTCTGGCTGCGTCGTAAATTAAGTTGTAATTTTTGAATTAATAAGCACGATAGTCATTACCAACAAAGCGGCGCCAAGATTATGGGCTACCGCCAACACTAATGGCAGATGCAGCACCAGATTGGAAATCCCCAAACCAATCTGCGCCACTAGCAATACCAGTAATAAAACAGCCACTTTGCGCATGGCTTGAAGCTTCAATAAGCACAGCCCTAAATAGCCAAAATACAAAAACGTCAGCAAAGCTCCCAGTCTATGTACCCACTGTATTGCTGTATACGCTGCCAAGCTCAAAGGTTCACCCACGGCATTCTGACCAAGTTCACGCCCCAAATGAAACGCCGCTGCAAAATCCATATGTGGCCACCAAGCACCATGGCATGTAGGAAAGTCCGTGCAAGCGAGCGCTGCATAGTTGGAACTTGTCCATCCCCCCAGAAGCACCTGAACCAACACGATCAGGAGCCCTCCTCTTACCAGCCATACCAAACATGAGTTTGTCAGACCGGTGCTCTTTCCCCAGTGCCGGTGTGTTATCCATACCAGCAAACCCAAGGTACTCATGCCCCCAATCAGGTGACTGGTCACAATCACCGGTTTGAGCAACAGCGTCACTGTCCACATGCCCAGCATCGCCTGAAACACTATCAGCAACAGTAGTGCTGTCGGCACCCATGGCGATACTTTCAACTCCTGCCTGCATCGCCAGCCGATAGTACAAATTGCCAGCACCAGCAATCCCAGTGTTCCAGCAAAATAACGATGTACCATTTCTTTCCAAGCCTTATGCGACTCTACGGGCTTATCCGGGTAAGCATTCTGCGCATGCTCAAGTGCCGATTGGCTTTCAGGCACAGTGAGGGTGCCATAGCATCCCGGCCAATCTGGGCATCCAAGGCCAGCATCAGACAACCGGACATATGCGCCCAAAACCACCACACACAAAGCCAGCAGAGTTGCCAACAAGGTGATGCGCCTGAACCAATAATAGCCGCTACTCATCATCAACCCGCCCACGAATACCGCAACAGTCTTGTCAGGTCTTTGCGCACATCTGCAGCTGGAACATCCGCTGGGTAACTCATCATTAGATTGCCCAGCGGGTCAACCAGATAAAGCCTGCCAGAGGTCATGCTATCTTCATTCTCAATATTGAACTGTGCTGCCCAAGTAGCCAGCTTATCCGAAGGCTCTTGCACCAGCTGCATATCCGGATACTGCTGCTTAAGCCCATTCACATCCACTGTTGTCGTGATTAATATACGTTGCACGCGGTCGATATCCTTGGCCATGGAAACCTGCAACTGGCGCATATCATGCAGCCGTTTCTCACATGGCTGCTCGCACTGCGCCGCCAAATAAACCAGACTCCACCTTTCATTCCATTGCACTGCGCCTTCCAGCTCAATCTTGCGTGGTGGCACTAGCAAGTCGCCACGACTGTCTCCCTTGGGATGCCAATCCAACTTGTGCATCAACAATACTGTCAGTAAAGGCACCGCAAAAAAAAGGAACATCAGCAACAATATCCAGCGTCCACGCCTTTGTTGTTCTTTGTTTGCCAGCGATTCAGTCTGTTCTTCCACCATTACCCGCTACTTTTTTAATGCTTACAAATATATAAATCGCCATTGCAGCTAATGCAAAACCAAACCATTGATAGGCATAGCCAATATGGGTGGTGATTCGCTCCGCTGGCATCACCCAGTTACGCACAAATCCATCAGCATCTTCAGGCGCCAACCTAATCAGGACTGGCAAGACCTTATAAGGCACGGCTTGCTGATATGCCTGCATATCCATATTCTGCCAAACCACACGCCACTTTAATGGTGCTTCCTGTTCAGGCTTACCCAAGGAGTAAAACTTTTGCCCAGGCAACCAGCCGCGCCCATGAATAGTCAACTCACCAGCAGGAACGGTCACTGCAGGCACCTCACTATGATTACCACTTGCTGGTATCCAGCCACGGTTCACCAATACCACCTCTTCGCGGCCACTTATCTTGAAGGGAGTCACTACGTGATACCCAGCCTGCTCACCTTCAACCTGGTTATCCAGCAATATCTGGTAATCAGCCAAATATTGGCCTTGCGCAACAACAGGTTTGTACCTCCAGTCCTCTGGCGTTTTAATTAGCACTGGCAAAGGCTCTTCCCTCGCATACTGCAGACTGTCATAACGTGACTGCAGCAATTGTTTTTGTTCTGCTTTACCGTATTGCCAAAGGCCTAGCTTAATAAAGAGCGGTATACAAATCAGCAAAACCAGCAAGCCAGTCAGACTTGGCTTGAACTCGTAATTGCCAAATCGAAATTGCAAATTAGGCATGCGCACCGCATAATGGGAAAAACCATGGGGAGGTCGTCATGCTTATAAAAATCGCTATAGTTTTCATGCTGTTACTAATCGTTGGCAGTCTTTTTTCTGCACTATTCTTCCTAGCCAAAGACAAAGGCACGGGCGAACGTACAGTAAAAGCACTCACAATCCGTATTTCCTTATCACTGACCCTGTTTATCTTGCTAATGCTTGGCTACTACTTTGGACTGATAGGCCAGCCAAGCGCTTAAAATCTTCTCAGGTCAAAAAAAGGGCGATGCTAATGCATCGCCCTTTTGCTTATATCGTTACAGCCAGTACACAAATACGAACAAGCCGAGCCAAACCACATCCACAAAGTGCCAATACCAGGCTACGCCTTCAAAACCGAAGTGTTTTTCGGCTGTGAAGTGACCCTTCATGCTACGCAGCAGTATCACGATCAGCATGATAGTTCCCAAGGTTACATGGAAGCCATGAAAACCGGTCAGCATGAAAAAGGTAGCGCCATACGCACCAGCACCCAGCGTCAGGCCTAACTCAGTGTATGCATGATGATATTCATAAGCCTGCAAAGCCATAAATGCGATACCCAAAGCGACTGTCAGGAACAACCCAATAACCAACTGAGATCGATTATTCTTGAGCAGCCCCCAATGCGCCCAAGTCACTGTCACGCCGGATGAAAGCAGCAAAAGGGTGTTGATCGCTGGAATACCCCATGCGGCCATCGGTGTAAATTGTGCAGCCTTATACTCGCTGCCGAGCACCACACCACCCGGGCCGGATGATGGCCATGTACCGAGGAAGTCTTTATACATGGTGTATTGAGGATCAAAAGATGCCAGTTCTGGAATGGAAATAATCCGCATATAGAACAGAGCACCAAAGAACGCGGCAAAAAAGGCTACTTCAGAACAGATGAAAGTGATCATGCCGACACGGAAAGACTTGTCTTCCCATTTCTTGTACATGCCAGTTTCGCTTTCTACAATGACCTTACCCATCCAGCGGAAAACCATAGCGATGATGACGATAAAGCCAAGCACCATCATCCATTTGCCGGGGGTATGCAAAAACTCCAGATTCTTGTCTTTGGCTACACTGAGAATAAACCCGGAAGCCAGTGAAAGCAGGCCAGCCGACAGAATGACCGGGTAGGCACTTGGATTAGGAACAAAGTAATGATTATTGCTATGTGTTGCCATGCATTAACTCCTCTGCACTATTTCTAGTTATGAACCTAGTTCTGTTTTTGAACTTAGTCAGGCCTGATTCAGCACCGCAAGCTCCCTGTTTACTTCTTTACTTCTTCTCCACTGCATTAAAAAAGGCATACGATAAAGTGATCGTCTTAACATCCACTGGCAGATCTGTACTCACATAGAACCGCAGCGGCATTTCCCGGGTTTCGCCGGGATTCAATGCTTGCCTTTGAAAACAAAAACATTCGATCTTTTTCAGGTGCACGGAAGCCAGCCCCGGACTAACACTTGGCACTGCCTGCCCTGTCACCACTTCATTGGTAATGTTTTTAGCTTCAAACAATACCGTCTCTATCTTGCCTGGCTGCACTTTGATACTTGGTTGCTTGGGATAAAAATTCCAGCCCAAACCCGGCATCACAGTTGATGTAAATTCCACTGTCACCCAGCGGGATTCATCCACTGTTTTAGCATTCAGCGCGGCAGTGCTATCGGTTTTGCCATTCAATCCGGTAATACTGCACAACACGTCATACAGCGGTACCAGAGCAAACGCAAAAAGCAGTGCAGCCGCTACTATCCACAACAACTTCAACCCTAAGCGCTTATTTGCCTGTTGCTTGCTTTCTGCGCTTACTGATTCCATATCACTATCATCGAAACTACATACCAAGCTACTACTAATGCACCAAAGAACACTGCCAGCTTGATATTCTTGCTTTTCTTTTCCTGATCGGGTTTTTCCATTTTTCATCAGGCTGGATACGGGCTTGCCGTATCCAGCTTCAAGCCTCGATTATTTGATGACAGGTTGTTCTGTAAAGCTGTGGTATGGCGGTGGGGATGGCAAAGTCCACTCCAGACCCTGTGCACCTTCCCACACCTGATCAGTTGCTTTTTTACCACCACGCGCACAACTCACAATGTTGTAAACGAACAGCAACTGTGAGGCTCCCAGTACAAACGCTGCAATCGATGAAATCATGTTGAATTCAGCAAACTGTAGCGCGTAATCAGGGATGCGACGCGGCATACCTGCAAGACCGAGGAAGAACTGCGGAATAAATGTCAGGTTGAAAGAAATCGCAGTCAACCAGAAATGCAGCTTGCCCAGTTTTTCGTTATACATATGGCCGGTCATTTTTGGCAGCCAATAGTAAACACCAGCCATGATACCCATGATGCCACCAGCAAACAGTGTGTAGTGGAAGTGGGCTACCACAAAGTAGCTGTGGTGATATTGCGCATCAGCAGCCACGTCTGCCAATACCAAACCAGTCAAACCACCGATACCGAATAAGATGATCCAGCCAATTGCAAACAACATAGGAGTCTCAAAAGTCATGGAGCCCTTCCAGATAGTTGCAATCCAGCAGTAGAACAGCACTGCCAATGGCAATGAGATGGCCATGGTGCTATACATGAAGTACAGCAAGGCTGGCACAGGCATCCCCACGGTAAAGAAGTGGTGCGCCCATACAACAACGGCCAATGCACCGATACCCCATAAGGAATAAACTTGGGCTTTATAACCATACATAGGCTTGCGAGCGAATGTTTGCAGGATTTGTGGCATGAAACCCCATACTGGCAGCAGCAGGATATAAACCTCTGGGTGGCCAAAGAACCAGAACAGATGCTGGAATAAAATAGGATCACCACCACCGGCAGCATCAAAGAAGTGTGTGCCGAAATGACGATCGGTCAGCAACATGGTTACCGCCCCAGCCAAAACCGGGATAGTCGCAATAAGCAGGAAAGCGGTAATCAGCCAGCCCCATGCAAACATAGGCATTTTCATCAAAGTCATGCCGGGGGCGCGCATGTTGAAGATAGTCACAATCACGTTGATAGAACCCATGACAGACGATATCCCCAACAAGTGAACTGCAAAAATCGCAAAGTCAACACCAATACCACCTTGCACTGATAGCGGCGCATAGAAGGTCCAGCCAGTTGCAATTGCGCCATCACCAATCCCGAACAAGGCCAGTGTAAATGGCAGGGTCAGCAAAATGGCAGCTGGTGGCAGCAGCCAGAAACCCCAGTTATTAAGGCGTGGCAGGGCCATATCTGGGGCCCCAAGTTGCAACGGGAGCATCCAGTTGGCGAACCCAGTTGCCGCAGGCATCAGTGCCGCAAAAATCATGACCAGGGCATGTACGCCTATCAACTGATTGAAAAACTCAGGCTTCATCAATTGCAGGCCCGGCTGGAACAACTCAGCGCGCACCGCCATGATCATGGAACCGCCGACCAGGAACATGATCAGCGAAAAAGTAAGGTACATAGTACCAATGTCTTTGTGATTGGTTGTCGTAAACCAGCGCATTATCCCGGTGGGATGATCGTGGTGTTCGTCGTGATGTGCTACAGCTGCATTACTCATCAGTTTCTCCTTAAACTCTAGACCCACCAAATATTTATCTTAAAGCTTTGACTTGGGATGGCTGTAAAATATCGCCTACTGAATTACCCAGTGCATTGCGCTCATAGGTAATCACGGAAGCAATCTCCGTATCATTCAGCGTAGCTTTCCAAGCTGGCATCACGCCTTTGCCGTTCAATACGCGATCAAGATGGCTATCTTTCAGCAATTTGCCATCTGCATCGAAAATTGGACCGCTAACAATCTTGCTGCCAGTCAATGCAGGGAAGGCTGGAGGAAGCCCAGCGCCGGTCACCTGATGGCAAACTGCACAGTTCTTCTCATATACTGCCTTGCCGTTGGCAACCAAATCATCCTTGGTCCATTCCTTGTCTGCACCAGCAGAGGCAGAAGCCATCTCCTCTTTCTTAGCCACTACCCATTTCTTATATTCCTCTTCAGGAATAGCTTCCACGACTGCAGGCATGAAACCGTGCCCCTTACCGCACAGCTCTTTACATTGACCACGATAAATACCCGGCTCTTCTACCTTCACCCATGTCTCACGAAGAAACCCGGGGATTGCATCACGCGCGGAACCGAATGCTGGTACCCACCAGTTGTGAATCACGTCGGTTGCTGTTAGCAGAACACGCACTTTCTTGCCGACAGGCAATACGAGATGGTTATCCACTTCCAAAAGATAATCCTTGCCTTTATCGGCTTTGTTCTCAATTTGGTCTTGTGGAGTCACGAGGTTGCTGACGAACTTGATGCCCTGAGCATCGCCATCCATGTACTCATACTGCCAGCGCCATTGGGAACCGGTCACTTTGACAACCATATCAGCATTGGTTTTGGTATCTTCCATCATCACCACACTGTGATAAGCAGGAATACCCATCAAGATAAAGTCGATATAGAGCAACAAGGCAAACGGCACCAGCGTCCAGAACACCTGAGCCTTGGTGCTTGGTCCGGTAAAGTTAGCAGGCTTAAAACCCTTGCTTTTACGGTGTGAAAAAATCGAATAGATCATGATGGCCAGCACAACTAGGAAAATAATCATGGCAATCAACATGAACTTGTTGTGCACATGCAAAGTATCCAGAGCCATCGGTGTAACAGGTTTAGGGAAATTCCATGCGTACTCAGCATGTGCCGAAAAAGAAGCAAATGCCAGAAGTAAACCTGCGCCAGCTTTTCTTATTAACTGCAGTACCATACTCACTCCCAAAATCAGGTTATAGAACAGCACCCACACGTTTTTTTAATTGTTGAGCCAGAGCCAAGCGTTGGTCGTTGTTCATGAAATGCCGGCCAAACTCGACTTCCTTCCCGTGTGAACGAAGCAATAAAGACTGATCGCCAGAAGGCAAATCTCTAAGCAGTACTTTTGCCCAATAGCGATTGAATACTACCTGGCTGGTATTTTTATAATGTCGTTTTTCTACAGCCAGAACGTCACCGGTGATGGTGATACTTTCATAGTCATCAGAATGGCAATTGATG
>CAYXMC010000064.1:0-8367 GCA_964466095.1 uncultured Methylophilaceae bacterium
ACCCCCGTAGGGCTTGGTGGCGATCGACAAGATCATGCAGTCGGTTTGAAATAATATTGAGTTGTTCGGCTTCCATTTACTGCGTTCCATGCTGCAAAAATAAAAATGCAATTATACATCAAAGCCTTTACTCTCTTCAGCGCCAGATAGGCTTGTAGACTTTTCGTAATAATTGTCACAAATCTGTAATATTCAGGGTTTAAAGTTCGCTTCACGTTGTAATCAGTTTGTCATAATTGCAACTGATTAACGCCACCGAATTCTTTTAATGAATGGAGATTGTATGCAATCCAAACTGAACAAAACCCTGAGCTTTGCCGCTCTGATCGCAGCCACTTTCACAGTGCCTGCAGCCCACGCTGCCGGCGAGAAAATCATCAAGATCGATGGCTCCAGTACCGTTTACCCGATTACTGAAGCAGTTGCTGAAGAATTCCAAAAAGCCAAAGGCACCAAGGTTACCGTAGGAATTTCCGGCACTGGCGGTGGTTTCAAGAAGTTCTGCCGCGGTGAAACTGATATTTCCGAAGCTTCCCGTCCTATCCTCAAGAAAGAAATGGATGCTTGTAAAGAAGCCGGGATCCAGTACATCGAACTGCCTATCGCTTACGATGCGCTTACTGTGGTCATCAACCCCAAGAACGATTTCATCAAGAGCATGACTGTTGATGAGTTAAAGAAACTTTGGGAACCAGCTGCACAAGGCAGCATCAAGACCTGGAATCAAGTAAACGCCACTTGGCCTAATACCCCAGTCAAACTGTTTGGCGCTGGTTCTGATTCCGGTACTTTCGATTACTTCACTGAAGCGATCGTAGGCAAGGCAAAATCTAGTCGCGGCGACTATACCGCTTCAGAAGACGACAATGTGCTGGTACAAGGTGTTGCTGGTGACAAGGGTGCACTCGGTTACTTTGGCTATGCATACTATGAAGAAAATCAGGACAAGCTGAAGGCTGTGCCTATCGTTGCAAAGGCTGGCGCTCCTGCAGTGCTCCCATCTGCAGCAACCGTCATGAACGGCACTTATCAGCCTTTGTCTCGCCCACTGTTCATCTACATCAATGCTACTGCTGCTGCATTCAAGCCAGAGATCAAGGCTTTCGTTGATTTCTATCTGGCTAATGCACCAACTCTGGTAAAAGAAGTGAAGTATGTGCCACTGCCATCCAGTGAATATGCTGCTGTAACCGCACACTGGAAAGCACTGAAACCAGGTACTGGTTTCGACGGCACTCCTGAAGTTGGTGTCAAGATCGAAGAATTATTGAAGCGTATCAAGTAAGTCATAATTCCTTCACAAAACGGGAGCAATATTGCTCCCGTTTTCACAACCAAGTTATCAATTCCGTTACAATGCACGGGTCAAAATTAAAGTGAATATGGCTACTCAAGTGTTACAAAACCCCATTGAACTTCCCATCAGTCCGCGTCTGGCAAAGAACATCAAACGCAACTTTGTTGAGCGTATTATTGAGTTCATTCTGATGCTGGCTGCACTTTCTGCAGTGGCAACGACTCTGGCGATTGTGATCATCCTGTTTTACGAGTCACTAAGCTTTTTTGAACATGTATCATTGGTGGAGTTTTTCACCGACACTCAGTGGACCCCACTATTCGAAGATGCGCACTTCGGCATCCTGCCCCTGGTTGCAGGTACCCTGACGACTTCTTTCATCGCACTGCTGGTTGCTGTGCCTATTGGCACCATAGGCGCAATTTATCTTTCCGAGTTTGCTTCACATAAAACGCGTGAAATCGTAAAGCCGATTCTTGAGCTGCTGGTTGGCGTACCCACTATCGTATTTGGTTACTTTGCTCTGCTGTTTGTCACGCCTTTATTGCAAAAAATTATTCCCGAGCTGCCTAGCTTCAACATGTTGAGCCCCGGTATCGTGATTGGCATCATGATTATTCCCTACATCAGTTCAGTGGCTGAAGACGCCATGCGCGCCGTGCCTATGAGTATGCGTGAAGGCTCATACGCGATGGGGGCCACCCGCTTCCAGACCGCTGTGCGCGTCGTAACTCCTGCTGCGATTTCCGGCATTATTGCTGCCTATATTCTCGCAATTTCACGTGCTGTTGGTGAAACTATGGTAGTTGCACTAGCCGCTGGCCAGCAGCCGACCATGACCTTCAATCCGATGGAAAGCGCAGCTACAATTACTGCCTACATCGTACAAGTTGCCATGGGCGACCTGCCGCATGGCAGCATTGGGTACCAAAGCATTTTTGCAGCAGGCTTGATCCTGATGCTGATGACTTTATTCTTTAATATTCTTGGCCACATCGCACGCAAGAAATTCCGCGAGGCTTACTAAAACATGTCTGAAATAAACACAACTCCGCAAGCCTCATCCTTGAAAAATCTGGATGAGATCCGCGCGATGATCAAGCGTCATAAACTGAATGACTACATTTTCGCGATCATCGGCCTGCTGGCTCTGATGGTGGGCCTGATTACCCTGCTTACGCTTTTTGTAGACTTGGTCATGGACGGTTACCAGCGCTTTAACGCAGACTTTTTCATGGAATATCCTTCACGCCGCGCTGCCAAAGCTGGCCTGCTTTCCGCATGGGTAGGTTCTTTACTGGTGATGGTGGTGACTTTGGTCTCTGCCGTACCAATGGGTGTGGCCGCTGGCATTTATCTGGAAGAATATGCCAAAAAGAACTGGTTCTCTGACCTGATTGAAATTAACGTGACCAATCTTGCTGGTGTGCCCTCTATCGTTTACGGCTTGCTTGCACTGGGTCTCTTCGTTTACACACTGGGGCTTGGGCAAAGCATCATCACAGCGGGCCTGACCTTGGGCCTGCTAATTCTGCCTGTGGTTATTGTCTCCACCCGTGAGTCCATACGCGCAATTCCGGTATCAATACGCGAGGCTGCCTATGCAGTAGGGGCCACCAAATGGCAAGTAGTAGCCCACCACGTGTTGCACTATTCTTTTGGCGGCATCCTGACCGGCGTCATCATTGGCATGGCTCGTGCCCTTGGCGAAACCGCCCCACTGGTGACCATTGGCGCGCTGACGTTTATTGCTTTCCTGCCGCCTTCTCCAATTACCGATACAGCTCCATACATTAATTTCGATTGGCTGACTTCCGGCTTTACTGTCATGCCTATCCAGATGTTCAACTGGCTGTCACGCCCGGATCATGCTTTCCACATTAATGCTGCTGCAACCGGTGCCATTATCATTATTGTCACCTTGTTGATGAATGGCACTGCTATCTGGCTACGCTACCGTGTGCGCAAGAACATCAAGTGGTAACCACGTCATACTCTAAAAGATTAAACAAACTCAGGAATCATTGAATAATGGTCACAACAACCACCGCGATTAAAGCTGAATCACGCAATCTCAGCTTCTTCTACAGCAACGGCAATCAGGCGCTGAAAAGCATCAACATGCCTCTGTATGAGAACAAAATCACCGCATTGATTGGCCCATCCGGCTGTGGCAAATCCACATTTCTGCGCTGCTTCAATCGTATGCATGACCTCTACCCTGGCAATCGTTACGATGGCCAGATTGTGATGCATCCAGACAACACCAACGTTTTGGCACATGGTGTAGATCCAATTGAAGTACGTATGCGTATCAGCATGGTGTTCCAGAAGCCTAATCCATTCCCAAAATCCATTTATGAAAATGTTGCCTACGGCTTGCGTGTACGCGGCGAACGCAACAAGATCGTGATTGATGACAAAGTGGAAGAGGCTCTGAAAGGTGCTGCATTGTGGAATGAAGTCAAGGATAGACTGAGCGATCTTGCATTCAATCTTTCCGGTGGTCAGCAACAACGTCTTTGCATCGCGCGTGCTTTGGCAACAGATCCTGAAATCATGCTCTTCGACGAGCCGACTTCCGCGCTAGACCCAATCGCTACCGCCAACATCGAAGAACTGATGTCTGAACTGCGTAACAAGCTGACCATCTTGGTGGTTACCCACAATATGCAACAGGCAGCACGTATCTCTGATTACACTGCCTATATGTATCTTGGCGACCTCATTGAGTACGGCGATACCGACATGATCTTCACCCGCCCAACCCGCAAGGAAACTGAAGACTACATTACCGGCAAGTTCGGTTAATCCGTCATCTCACCAGATAAAAAGCCGGAAATTACTCCGGCTTTTTTATTGACCGCGTTTTTGATTACATACATCTAGGCCATTCGTCCTAGTCCTAGTCTTTTCACCTAGTCCGGCAATCATATTCGGGCAATATAAAACATCAAAAATCACCTTCGTTGTAAGTCGGCGCATAGCGCTTTATATAACTCCGAGGGAATGATAATGAACCAGTCTTTTAGAAAAATCGTAGCTGCAACCATGGCTTCTGCCATTGCAGCTTCAGCAGTGCTGCCGGCTTATGCAGCAGATCCAGTAGTACAAGGTCCGGAAAGCGTGGCCAACTGGAAAGCTCAAGGTGACAAATTCATCACCGATAGCAAAAAATACCGTAACAACACCAGCCGCGCAAAGAATGTGATTCTGTTCGTTGGTGACGGCATGGGCATCTCCACAGTAACAGCATCCCGCATTCTGGAAGGCCAGCTGGCTGGCAAGCCTGGTGAAGAAAACCTGCTCTCTTTCGAAAAGTTTCCGCATATCGGCTTGTCCAAGACTTATTCATGGGATCAGCAAACTTCTGACTCTGCGCCAACCATGACTGCCATGGTAACTGGCTATAAAGGTCGTGAGGGTCAGTTGTCCGTCAACCACACCACCGCTCGTGGCGAATGTGATGCTGACGTGATTGCAGCCAAGTCACTGAAGACCATACTCGAACAGGCTGCCGAGAATGGCAAGGCTACTGGTATCGTCTCTACAGCACGTATCACCCATGCCACACCTGCAGCAACCTATGCACATACCTCAGTACGTGACTGGGAGTCCAACTCCAATCTGCCTAATGGTTGTGGTGTAAAAGACATTGCCCGTCAGCTGATTGAAGTCAATGACACTGTCAAAGCCAGCTTGAGGGTAGCAATGGGTGGTGGTCGCAGCTACTTCATGCCAAATACTGTAAACGACCCTGAAAACACCAGCAGCAAGGGTAACCGCACAGATGGCCGCGACCTGACCACAGAATGGGTAACCACACGTGGCGGCTCATCTGCTGGTGCTAAGTACGTATATGACAAAGCTGGTTTTGACGCAGCTGCCGCCAGCAACACCAATTTCCTGTTGGGTTTGTTTGAGCGCTCACACATGCAATACGAAGCTGACCGCGTTGCTGCAACTACACCGAACGAGCCATCTCTGACAGAAATGACAGAAAAAGCCATCAACATCCTGAAGAAGAACCAGTCCGGTTACTTCCTGCATGTGGAAGGCGGTCGTATCGACCACGCCCACCACGCAGGTAATGCCAAACGCGCTCTGCTGGATACCGTGGAATTTGCAAAAGCCATTAAAAAAGCTTACGAAATCACCAACCCAAAAGACACACTGATTCTTGTCACCGCTGACCACAGCCATGTGTTCACAATTGGCGGCTATCCACACCGTGGCAACAACATCCTTGGATTGGTCAAGGAAGTGCCTGCGGTTGACGGCAATGCTGTAGCACCATCTAACGATAGCAATGGTTTGCCATATACCACACTGACTTATGCCAATGGCCCTGGCTATCGCACTGGTGGTCGCCCAACGCTGACAGAGAACCAGGTAACTGCTGTTGACTTCCTGCAAGAAGCCGCAGTACCACTGGGTTCTGAAACCCACGCTGGTGAAGATGTTGGCATCTATGCCACCGGTCCTGGCTCATGGATGGTACGCGGCGTGATGGAGCAGAACTTCATCTACTACGTCATGAAAAATGCCTTTGGTTTTCAATAACTAATATTGGCAATTATTAGCCGGGAGATTCAACTCCCGGCTTTTTTCGTTTAAGGAATAAGCATGAATCCACTACTTATCGCACTTATTGGCATCAGTCTGCTACCAGCAGCAGCACTTGCTCACAACAACGATCACCATGCAGAACAACCTGAGGTAGCATTGCCGTCTGCACAAGTTTTGGCACCACTAGCCATACATTATGAGATCAACACGGGCAAACAAATATCCGACTGGTTTATCGTGCGTGAAAATACTGCCATCACTACTTATAACCAGCAATCAATGCAAGGTGAGATCTGGAGCAAAGATGCAACTGGTGAGATAGAGCACCAGCGCATCTTCAGCGAAGATAGGAGAATCATCGATTACACATCCGGCGAATTGAAGGCTTTGCACAAAATGCCGGAATGGAACCGCTTGGCCAGCATATTCTCCCCCGCCAAGGTTAACGCCATGCATAAAACAGCTGAAACCGACTTTCAGGGAAAATTGGTTGAAGTTCGCGATGGCTTGATGGATGGCGTTCAAACTACGGTATGGTGGATACCTGAACTGCAGATTCCAGCCAAGATAGAACAATGGTCTACCCGTGGTAAAAGCATCATGACACTGAAAGAAATGCACCAGAAAAAGCCGGATAACTGGAAATGGCTGGATGAAAAAGAGTTAACCAGCTATTTACGCATAGATGCCAGCGACTTTGGTGATATGGAAAACGACCCATTCGTTCAAAAAGTCATGGCACTGGACGGGCAATCCCACCATGTTCATTAAGTAGTTCAGCGGGGCAATGGCAATCCTTTGTTGCTGGCCCTCGCTGCCCTATCATTCAACAACTCTGCTGCCGATTCAGACTCAGCTTCATCCTCGCCATCCTCCTCCTGAGCCTGCTTGGTCAAGTCACCAGCACTCACCCCTTCATATATAGCAGTCACCGGATAGTATTGTCTGAGGTCAGTGGCTGCCACGTACATGAATTTCCAATCACTGTAATGTGCCTTATCACCAAAAGCCCGTTCCAAGTCTGCCGTACCATAGCCTGCCTGCTTGTAAGGACGCGCGGAAGATAAACTGTAAATCCCGGCAATATGCCCTTGAGCGGTTTTAATCAGCCCCCACTCAGTGGAAAGTGTAAATGGGTCAGTGCAAGGTTTACGCAAATGCCTAACCACTGTCGGATAGCGTGGATCACGCAACAAATCCTGTATTGATTTTGGGTAAGTCTTCAAGCCACCGGGCGCAGCATGATAGTAGCGGGCGATCGCCTCAACATACTGCTGGCCGATATAGAGCAACTGCCTTTCTTTTTCGCGTTGTTGTTGCACCTGCCAGAGCAGGCTTGCCCCAGTCAATGCCAGCGAGATGAGGAAAACAACAAACAGCGCACCAAAATAAGTATAGCCTCTTGATGATTGAGACAAGCGCATGACTAGTACTGCTGATATGGTGTGCCGTCCAGCGCCAGCTTTTCAGAGCCGCTGACAACATCATAGACAGTACCCGGTGCCGCATCTGCCGGGCTGACTACCAGCCATGTCTGGTCGCTGCCGGTGATCGGATCCACAGGAATGGCGCGCAGATAACCCTTGACCACTAGTTCGGCAAGCTGGCTGGGGTAGCGGTTCTGATCCTGATAGAAATGGCCGATTGCCTCACGCATCACAGTAAGGTCATGCCTGAGCGCAGTTTCGTTAGCGTGATCCATGCTACGAAAATATTTAGGTGCGACCACAGCCAGCAAAGTGCCGATAATTGCCATTACCACCAGTAGTTCGATCAAGGTGAATCCAGATGAATATTTCATCTACCACTCCCGATAAGCAGTGCCATTAAGCGCAGTATCCGGCGACATTGAATACACATCATAAACATCCTTGCCAGGCAAAGGCTGGTCATAATTACTGGCATAACTACGCAGGCCCCAGGTGGCAACTGCTTCTGCTGTCATATCAGGAAAAAACGGATCACGTGGCAAGCGGCGCAAAAAAAATATCTTTCGCCCAGCCAGATCTGTAGTGTCTGCCACTCCCTGATAGAGGACTTGCAAGTTGGGCGGGTAGCCGGATTCATCAGCTTTTTTGGCGATTTTCCCATCGTCCACTGCCGCTTTGTAGGCATCTATGGCCTGCCGTATTTCCATGAGCGCCAGTCGCAACTCCTGTTCCTTCTTGCGTTGCTGCGTCAGCTGCATCAACGGCGCTGCCAAACCAGCGAGCAAGCCCAGTATCGCCAGTGTGACCACCAACTCAATCAAGGAAAATCCTCTCGATATCCGTCGCATCAATATCCTAGAAATCTGCTTTGGTAGCTGCAGGTGCCATTTGCATGGGTTCTGCAGGTGTTGTAGCTGCACTTTCAGTGGTGGCAGGTGCAGGTGTTGCTGGCTGATTATTCAGCTGCATACTGGCCGCCGGGTTGATATTTACCGGTGCGCTCCTGTTGGCGGTGCCGCCATAAAACTCCATGTTATAAGCTTCCGGCCTCTGCACATTCCTCACCACATG
>CAYXMC010000065.1:0-8066 GCA_964466095.1 uncultured Methylophilaceae bacterium
CCCTACATATTCATATGTCACAGGAATATCAGCCGCAGCAACGCTGAACACACTTACCTCCGCAGGCGGCATATGCATACCACCCTGCTGTGGTGATTTGCTGCAGGCAAGCAAAGCGCTCAGACCAAATATCAGAAGCAATAGACGTGATAAAGACATGAAGAGACTCCGGATGGAAATTAGATTGATGTTATTAATCAGGATGGCGAAATTTACATTCATGCTTGCATGTATGTCAAGAGTTATCTTATAATGCCCCCATCATCAACTGGGTCTTTGTACATATGGTACGTAAAACCAAAGAAGAAGCTGAAATCACTCGCCAGCGCATATTGGATGCTGCCGAAGTAGTATTTCAAAGAAATGGCGTCTCCAAAACCACGCTAAATGACATCGCACAAGAGGCAAATGTCACGCGTGGCGCCATCTATTGGCATTTTGAGAACAAATTCAGCGTGTACGATGCCATGATCCATCGCATTATTGATCCGGTAGAAGAAAAGCTGGCAGAACTGCAAGAGCAGCATATAGACGAGCCCATGCTGTTCATCCGCAACATGATGTTGTTTTTCCTGCACAAGCTTGCAACTGACCCCCGCTACTACTGTATTCTGGAGATCGCTTGGCAGAAATGTGAATACGTAGGAGAAATGGCCGAGCTCCGTAATCGACATCTGGAATGCGGCAACCGCTTTGCTGGCATTTATGCTGATGCCATCGAAAAAGCCAAAAGTCAGGGAAAACTGCCGAAATCACTGGATGCGCGTAAAGCGGCAGTTGGCCTGATGGCCGTCAAGGACGGCTTGATTGCCAACTGGACATTAGACCGCAACAGATTCCCGCTAGGTGAAATGGCTGAAGGGATTATCGATTTTTATCTTGCAGGGATAGCCGTCAATAGGAACTAGGCATTACCCTCGCGGGTGATGCACTGCATGTAATTGTTTCAATCTTTCTCGTGCCACGTGTGTATAGATTTGCGTGGTAGAGATATCAGAATGCCCCAGTAACATCTGCACCACTCTCAGATCCGCCCCGTGATTCAGCAAATGCGTGGCAAAAGCGTGCCTGAGCACATGTGGTGACATATGCTTGTTGACCCCCGCAATGATTGCGTAACGTTTGATCAGATACCAGAACGCCTGTCTGGTCATGCCTTCTGCCCGCTGCGTCACAAATAGGTGATCACTAAGCCGCTTTTGCAGGATTTCTGGCCTTGCATCTTTCAGGTAGCGACTGATCCATTCCACAGCCTCCTGACCCATGGGTACCAGGCGAGTTTTGCTACCCTTGCCGGTTACACGTACCACACCCTCCATCAAGCTCACTTCTGTCACTTTCAAACCAACCAGTTCTGACACGCGCAAGCCGCAAGCATACAAGAGTTCTAACATGGCACGATCGCGTAGACCAACTGCTTCATTAACCAGGGGCGCACTCAGCAAAGCCTCCACATCATCTTCTGTCAGGCTTTTAGGTAATGAGCGTGGCAATTTGGGAGATTCAATCTGTAATGTAGGATCCACTGAAATCCTTTGTTCACGCAAGGCATAGCGGTAAAGCCGACGCAGGCTAGCAATCAAGCGGCTGATACTGCGTGGCTTACTTAGTGGAAACTTGGCAGCTAGGTAATGCTGTATATCTGCCTGATCTACATCCAACAGCGTCTTGTGTTGTGGCTGTAGCCAGTCAGCAAACAAGGTGAGATCAAGTCGATAACTGTTAAGCGTATTCTTGGAAAGCCCGTCTTCCAGCCACAGGTGATCAATAAAACTATCTAACAGTTCAATACTTGGCTGATTCATGTGCCAGCAACCACTCCTTGACCAGCAGGCCATTTTCTTTGCCCTGCATAAAACCACCCAAGCCACTCTTGGCGACGATCCGATGGCAGGGAATCACCAAGGGAACCTGATTAGCACCACAAACATTTGCAACAGCACGCGGCCCTGAACTTACCGACTCTGCCAATTCGCCATAAGTAATAACCTTGCCGCTAGGTATAGAGGAAATCGCACACCAGACACGCTTCTGGAATGGCGTCCCCTGAATGGCGCATGGAAGGTCAATAGTGGCAAGCGGATTTTGCAGGTATGCCTGAATCTGCGAAACCACAGTCATCACGAACGGATCTGGAGAAATATGCGTTATCTGTGGAATACTCATCAATTCGACCCGGGTCAGGAAATCATTCTTTACCTGTACACCTATAGCGCCGAATGGGGCTGCGATGACCGCATCAAAATGGCTCGTTTGCATACAGACATCTTAGCGCAAACACGGTACAAATAAAAAAGCCCCGGAATCCGGGGCTTTTTTAGGATGCTGACTTTATTCTGCAGCAGCTTCTGCTGGAGCCATGACTTCCTTGTCACGGGCTTGCAGCTTTTCCTTGATACGTGCGGACTTGCCTGAACGCTCACGGAGGTAATACAGCTTGCTGCGACGTACGTCACCACGACGCTTCACTTCGATAGAAGCGATTAGCGGGGAGTAAGTCTGGAATGTACGCTCAACACCTTCGCCAGAAGAAATCTTGCGAACGATGAAAGAAGAATTCAGACCACGGTTACGGATCGCGATCACCACGCCTTCATAAGCCTGAACGCGCTTACGGTTACCTTCAACCACATTTACACCTACAACCACGGTGTCACCAGGGGCGAAGCTGGGAATACTCTTGCCCAGACGAGCAATTTCTTCTGCTTCCAATTGTTTGATAATGTCTGCCACTTTGTAGCTCCTTTTAGTTATGAGGATTCTTGTTCCTGCGCTTTAAGCTCAATATCGAGCTCCTTGAGCAGCCGAGATTCCTCTTTCGTCAACGACCTTGCGGCCAATAAATCGGGACGTTTATCCCGAGTTCTTTGCAACGACATCTTCAGACGCCATTGCTTGATTTTTGCATGGTTACCAGACATCAATACTTCCGGCACCCTTTGTCCTGCATATTCTTCCGGCCTGGTGTAATGCGGGCAATCGAGGAGACCGTCGACAAATGAATCTTCCGCTGCCGAATCTGCATCTCCCAGAGCACCCGGTAGCTGGCGAATCAATGCATCCATCAACACCATGGCGGGTAATTCACCACCAGACAACACATAATCGCCTATCGAATACTCTTCATCGACGAGACGATTGAGCAGCCGCTCATCCACTCCCTCGTAGCGACTGGCCAGCAATATAAGGCCTGGCTCCTGTATCAATTGCATGACAGCTGCATGGGTCAGGGGTTTGCCGCTAGGAGAAAGGTGTATCACCTTGCCATCCTTGATGCCTGACTGTTCCTGACTGGCCTTGGCAGCCTTTATGGATTTCTCCAGAGGCTCCGCCAGCATCACCATGCCTGGCCCACCACCGTAAGGCCTATCGTCTACGGTCCGGTGATTGTCTGTTGTAAAGTCCCTCGGATTCCACAAAGACAATACGTACAATCCATTTTCCAGCGCCCGCGATGTAATGCCAGAACGGGTAATAGCATCAAACATCTGCGGAAACAGCGTGATGACGTCAAATCTCAAAACTCGGCGTCCCAATCGACCTGCATTGTGCCAGCCTGCAAGTTCACATCCAGTATTACCTGCCCAACAAAAGGCAATAAACGTTCTCTATCGCCCTGAACCACAATCACATCATTAGCGCCAGTTTCAAATACATCGACCACTTTACCCAATTTTACCTGTTGCAAATTGGTTACTTCCAATCCAATCAAGTCAGACCAGTAATATTCGCCTTCTTCGGCTTCTGGCAATTCTGCTCTGGGCACTGCCACGTGCTTGCTCTTAAAAGCAAACGCCGCATCGCGGTCGTTGATACCCTTGAGTTTAACTAGCAAGGTCTCGCCATGTACGCGAGCGCTTTCCACTTCAAACTCTCGCCATGGCATGTTTTTGATACCGGGTTGGTTGGAGTTGTCATCCCGCCCTAACCACCAGACTGGATAATCCAGCAGGCTATCTACATATTCAGTATCAGGCTGGATTTTCAGCCAGCCTAAAATGCCATAAGGGGCGACGATGCGCCCCATGACTACCATTTGATTTTTTTCCGCCTTCATTACTGAAAACGGCTCAATCAACTGATGATTAAGCTGCTTTAGCAGCTTGCTTGACCAAACGTGCTACACAGTCTGACAACTGTGCACCATTGCTGGTCCAGTGAGCGATACGCTCGCTGTTCAGACGTAAACCTTCAACACCTTCTTTAGCCAGCGGGTTGTAAAAACCAACGCGCTCAATAAAGCGGCCATCACGACGATTGCGTGAATCAGCCACTACTACGCTGTAGAAAGGGGACTTCTTCGCGCCACCACGGGCCAGACGAATAACGACCATAATATTTATCTCTTAGACGATTTAACAGAAAGGGCGCGATTTTACGCTATTTTTCACAGGCTTGGCAAGGATATTATTGCCGATATTTTTCAGTGCTGGTAGGCCGTTGGGTCAGGGATACCAGCACTAACAAATCCAGCTTTGCGGAAGCGGCAGGAATCACAGACACCACAGGCGCGCCCGGCTGTATCAGCCTGATAACAAGAAACAGTCAGACCATAATCCACTCCGAGGTCATGACCACGCTGAATGATCTGCGCCTTGTTCATGTCTATGAGCGGGGCATGCACCTGCAGTCGGTGACCTTCTACCGCAGACTTGGTGGCTAGGTTGGCCATGCGTTCGAATGATTCAACATATTCCTGACGGCAATCCGGGTATCCGGAATAATCCAACGCATTGACGCCAATAAAAATATCCTGTGCCTGCAGTACCTCGGCCCAGGCTAGAGACAGTGACAACATGATGGTATTACGTGCTGGCACATAGGTCACCGGGATACCATCTGTCGGTGCTTCTGGCACGGCGATGTTCGCGTCGGTGAGTGCAGAACCTCCGAACACGGACAAATCAAATTGCACAATTCTGTGCTCTTTGGCACCCAAAGCTTTAGAAACGCGTTTGGCCGCTTCAAGTTCGGCAATATGTCGCTGATGGTAATCCAGACTGAGGCAATAACACTCAAAGCCCTCACTTTTGGCAATTGCCAACACTGTAGCGGAGTCCAGACCACCCGATAGCAGAACAACGGCTTTTTTCATTTTCCCGGAGTCTCCCCCCAGAGTATCTTGTGTAACTGCACTTGCATGCGTACCGGCAATTTGTCCTGCAATACCCAATCAGCAAGCTCGCTAGGGTTTAGCGTGCTGTAAACAGGCGAGAGTAACACAGGGCAAACCTTGGTAATGCCATGCTCAGTCAGCACTTGCTTGGCCCAGTCGTAATCGGCGCGGTCTGCCAGCACAAACTTCACTTCATCCTTGGCTTGCAAGCAACCAATGTTGCTCCAGAGATTTTTACCGACTTCGCCGGAACCCGGAGTCTTGATGTCCATAATGACCGAGACGCGCTGATCAACCTGACTGATGTCCATCGCGCCACTGGTCTCGATCGAAACACTGTAGCCGGCATCGCATAGCAACTTGAGCAATTCGAGGCAGGGCTTTTGCGCCAAGGGCTCTCCTCCAGTCACGCAAACATATTGCGACTGATACTGCGCAACTTGCTGCAATATTTGCTCAAAACTCTGGGAGGCTCCGCCATGAAACGCATATTCGGTATCACAATAACCGCAGCGTAGGGGGCAACCTGTCAGCCTGACAAATACAGTAGGCAAACCAACGCGGGAAGATTCCCCTTGCAGGGAAAAGAAAATTTCGTGGATACGCAACACGGCGCGTTACTTCTTGATGGAATCCAGCACTGCCAGCCTACGCTTGGCGTTTGGCGTTACATCGCTATTCGGGTATTTTTCGACCAAGCTACGCAGGGTTTTCTTGGCACCATCGATATCAGCAAGTTGAATCTGACTGTTGGCTATATTAAAAATCGCTTCCGGTACTTTTGCATGGTCCGGATACTTCTGAATCAGCTTCTGCTGGGTTGCAATCGCTGCTTTGTAATTCTTCAAGGAGAACTGGGCAAAACCTAGCTGATATTGAGCTTCTGGCGCATTAGCCCCATTAGGGTAAGCCTGCAGATACTTATCTAGCGCATCAAATGCGTCTTTATATTTCGCGGCCTTGACCAGCGACATTGCCGCATCAAAATCCTTGGCCTCAGTATTAGCTTCAGCTGCAGGCGCAGCCGCAGCTACTGGTGTTTCTGCAACCGGAGCAGCGGCAACCACACCACCTTCCAGCTTGCGCAAACGGCCATCAACATCCACATACAGATCTTTTTGCCGTTGCTGAGACATTTCCAGATTATGGTTGGCAACTTCAAGTTGCCCTTTTACTTTACTTAATTCCTGATTCAATCGCTCAACCTGCGCCAGCAAATCAACCAGACCCTGGCCTTTGACTATGGCTTCGATAGTCGCCAGTCTTTGCTCCAGGGCCTGCTGATTTTTTTTGACTTCGGCCAGTGCGGATTGTGTTGCCTGATCCTGGCTTTGCACCTGCTGCTGCAAGTCAGAAATCTGCTTGCGTGCCTCCTTGTCATCGAACAAGGCTGCATGAGCCATTTGGCTTGCAGTAAATGAAAGGAATCCAGCCAGTATCAGTTTACGCATCTGTATTACTCGTTTTCGTACGCTATATCAGCACGACGATCCAGCTTGTAGCAAGATTCATCCTTGCAGTTTGCAGTCACTTTTTCTTCACCAAAGCTTACAGTCTCGATCTGCTTGTCCTGAACACCCTTCACGTTCAGTACCTTCTTCACAGCTACAGCACGACGTTGACCGAGTGACAGGTTGTACTCACGAGCACCACGCTCATCTGTATTGCCTTGCAGGAATACCTTGGCTTCAGGATGTGCCAGCAGGTACTTGGCGTGTGCATCAATTAACGGCATGAATTCAGCCTTGACCTCATCCTTGTCGAAATCAAAGTAAACGCTACGCTTTGAAAGAATGTTATTTGGGTCTTTAAGCGGATTATAGCCAACGCTACCATCGTTAACCCCAGAAGTACTTGCGCTGTTGTCAACAGGCGCCACTGGTGCAGACTGACTCACGCTCTTGTCTTCTACCTTGGCTGCCGGGGTTTCTTTTGCTGGCTTACTTGAACAAGCAGCCAGCATCGCCGCCAACAAAGCACCTACTAATAAACGTTTATTCATATTGCTCTCCTTAAAAACATTACACATAAAAATCACATCAAAAAATTTTGCTTCAGTTCACTGAGCCACCCCAGGCCGGCTCACGCACATCGCCTACGGTTTCACTCAAGCGTTGCTTTACCCTGCCATCTGCAGAAACAGCCGCCAGCGTGCCCTTGCCGTTAATGCTGGTCGCGTAAAGAATCATGCGGCCATTCGGTGCAAAGCTAGGCGATTCATCCTGCGAAGTATCACTCAATATCTGCACCTGACCAGTTGCAATATCCTGCAGGGTCACACGGAAACGGCCCTGCTCCTGCCGGATATAGGCAAGCGACCTGCCGTCCGGCGATATACGTGGACTTACGTTGTAGCTGCCTTCGAAAGTGACACGCTTGGCATCTCCACCGGAAGAAGACACCTTGTATATCTGCGGGCTACCGCCACGATTCGAAGTAAAGTAAATCGACTCCCCATCAGGCGACCATACAGGCTCTGTATCAATTCCTGCACTCTGCGTCAGCTGTTGCAATCCTGTCCCATCGGCATTGATCAGGTAAATCTGAGAATTCGCGCTATGGGTGAGCACAATCGCCAGACGCTTACCGTCGGGTGACCATGAAGGCGCACTGTTGTTCCCCTTGAAATTAGCCAGCACATAGCGCTGACCTGTCACCAATGACTGTACAAAGATTACTGGCTTTTTCTTTTCAAATGATACGTAAGCGAGTTTTGTGCCATCAGGTGACCAGGAGGGCGAAATGATAGGCTCACTGGAAGATACGATAGTTTGCGGGTTATAGCCGTCAGCATCGGCCACTTGCAGTGCATAGCGCTTATTAGCCTTGGTGATATAGCTGATACGAGTTGAAAAAACACCCATCTCGCCAGTGAGTTTCATATAAATAATGTCCGCAATCTTATGCGCTGTGGCACGCACTTGATTGGGCGCAATGTTGAATTCCATAC
>CAYXMC010000066.1:0-8016 GCA_964466095.1 uncultured Methylophilaceae bacterium
ATACTAGAGCATATCAACCCAGCCAAAGACGTTGACGGTTTTCATCCTTACAATATTGGTCGCTTGGCTGTGCGTCAGCCCAGCCTCCGTTCTTGCACCCCTTTTGGCATTATGAAAATGCTGGAAGCTATCAACATCAAACCATTGGGCATGGACGCCGTAGTCGTTGGCGTATCAAATCATGTTGGCCGCCCGATGGCACTGGAATTACTGCTAGCTGGCTGCACCGTTACCTGCTGCCATCGCCACACCAAGGACTTACGTAGCAATGTGGAAAAAGCTGATATTGTGGTTGCTGCTGCTGGAAAACCAGGCCTGGTAAAAGGTGAGTGGATCAAACCCGGCGCGATTGTCATTGATATTGGCATTAATCGTATGGCCGATGGCAGTCTTTGTGGCGACGTTGAATTTAACATCGCAAAAGAACGTGCTGCATGGATTACCCCTGTGCCTGGTGGCGTAGGACCTATGACTGTAGCCACTCTGATGGAAAATACCTTGCAGGCACTGGAGTTAGCAGAGTCCTGATGTATTGAAGACATGTTCAAGGCTTTTGCATAGGCGAGGTAATCGGTGTACACTTTGCACCGCTTTAATTTTATATTATTGCAATAATTCAATTAATTACTGTTTAATCTCCTTAAGGCACCCATGGCTGACGCAATTACCAGACAGTTTGTACCTTATCAGGCAGCACCTGATGAAGAGTATATGAATGACAAGCAGCTTGACCATTTCCGCAAGATTTTGAACGACTGGAAAGCTGAACTTAGCCATGATATCGATCGGACGGTACACACCATGCAGGATGAGGTAACAATGTTTGCCGATCCTAATGATAGGGCTAGTCAGGAATCTGACATGGCCCTGGAATTGCGCAATCGAGATCGTGAGCGCAAACTGATCAAAAAGATCGATGAAACCCTCGGTAAGATTGATGAGCATGAGTATGGATACTGCAATGGATGTGGTGTAGAAATCGGCTTAAAACGTCTGGAAGCACGTCCTACTGCAACATTGTGTATTGACTGCAAGACTTTGGATGAGATTCGTGAAAAACAGGTTGCCAAGTAAACTTGGCAACCTGTTTTCAGTGAAAACTAACCTTCAGGTTAGTGGAAGATAAAAACACAATTCCAGATATCAAGAGTTTTCACCGAATAAAAAGGCCGGGATTTCCCGGCCTTTTTATTTGATCCTAACCTGCCAGCACTTACTCAGCAGCAGGTTCTGCAGCTTCAGTTTTTTCATCTGCAGGCGGGTCAATCAACGCCTTCATGCTAAGACGTACACGACCCTTTTCGTCAGCCTCGACAACCTTAACCTTAACTACTTGGCCTTCCTTAAGGAAATCAGCCACAGCATTTACGCGCTGATGTGCGATTTGTGAAATATGCAGCAAACCATCCTTGCCCGGCAACAGGGAAACAATTGCACCAAAATCAAGCAACTTGATCACTGTACCTTCGTAAGTCTGTCCAATTTCCACTTCAGCAGTAATTGCTTCAATACGCTTCTTGGCTTCTTCACCAGACTCTGCACTCAAGCAACCAATCTTGATGGTGCCATCGTCTTCGATATCAATAGTAGTGGAGGTTTCTTCGGTAATAGCACGAATTACTGCGCCGCCTTTACCAATCACATCACGAATCTTATCCGGATTGATCTTCATGGTAATGATGCGTGGAGCAAAAGCAGACAACTCCTGACGAGTCTCGCCCATGGCTTCCTTCATCAGTCCGAGAATATGCATACGTGCTTCTTTAGCCTGTGAAAGCGCTACCTGCATGATCTCTGGAGTAATCCCAGTAATCTTGATGTCCATTTGCAGAGCCGTCACACCTTCTGTAGTACCCGCCACCTTGAAATCCATATCACCAAGATGATCTTCATCACCCAGAATGTCAGTCAGCACGGCAACACGGTTACCTTCCTTGATCAAGCCCATGGCGATGCCAGCTACATGAGATTTGACAGGCACACCCGCATCCATCAATGCCAGACAACCGCCACAGACGGAAGCCATAGAGCTTGAACCGTTGGACTCAGTGATTTCGGAAACCACACGAATGGTGTAACCAAACTCTTCTTGTGTTGGCAGTGCTGCAACCAGTGCACGTTTAGCCAAACGACCATGGCCGATTTCACGGCGCTTAGGTGTACCTACACGGCCAGTTTCGCCAGTGGCATAAGGTGGCATGTTGTAATGCAACATGAAACGGTCAGCATATTCTCCTTGCAACGCGTCAATGATCTGTTCGTCACGACCAGTACCTAAAGTAGCAACCACCAAGGCTTGGGTTTCACCGCGCGTAAACAAGGCAGAACCGTGAGTACGCGGCAATACGCCAGTACGAATGCTGATCGGACGCACAGTACGAGTATCACGGCCATCAATACGTGGCTCACCATTCAGGATTTGGCTACGCACAACCTTGGCTTCGAGATTGAAAAGGGCTGACTTGATTTCATTGGCTTCAGAAGTAGAAGTGCTTTCAGTGATCAGCGCGGACTTTACACGGCTCGTAATTTCATCCAACTTCGCAGAACGTGCACCCTTGGACTTGATCTTGTACGCTTCATTAATATCATTCGCAGCTAGCGCACTGACTTTTTCAATCAGGGCAGTGTTCGGCTCTGGTGGAGCCCAATCCCATGGCTCCTTGCCAACTTCTGCAGCGAGCTCATTGATCAAATTGATCACGGCCTGCATTTGCTCATGTCCATAGACCACAGAACCCAGCATCACATCTTCAGGGAGCTCTTTAGCTTCTGATTCAACCATCAGCACAGCACTGTCCGTTGCTGCAACCACGAGGTCAAGCTCTGTTTCCTTCAACTGTGTTGCCGTTGGGTTCAGTACATACTCACCATTGATATACCCCACACGGGCAGCACCAATCGGGCCATAAAATGGGATACCGGAAATAGCCAGTGCTGCAGATGCACCGATGATGGAAGGAATATCTGCATCAATCTCGGCATCGGAAGACATCACGGTAGCAACGATTTGTACTTCGTTGTAGAACGCTTCTGGGAATAATGGGCGCAAAGGACGATCAATCAGGCGTGAAGTCAGGGTTTCCTTTTCAGAAGGACGACCTTCGCGCTTAAAGAAGCCACCTGGAATCTTGCCGGCAGCATAAGTCTTTTCCTGGTAATCAACGGTCAGGGGGAAGAAATCCTGACCCTCTTTAACATCAGTCTTGCCAACAACGGTCACCAGAACAACCGTGTCACCATAACTCACCATCACAGCGCCATCGGCTTGGCGAGCAATCTCACCAGTCTCCAACACCAGCTCGTGTGCGCCATATTGCACACTTTTTCTAATTTTATTAAACATTTAACTGTCCTTTTCTCTATTCAAGTCTGCTCTTGCTCTACTAGAACAAACACCAATAAAAAAGCCGAAAGATTGCAAGTTGCAATGCACTTCGGCTTTTCAACTAATTCACAAAATAATCAATTTGTGAATTTTTACTTACGGATACCTAAACGCTCAATCAATGTACGATAACGTTGCAAGTCCTTACGCTTCAGGTAATCCAGCAGCTTGCGGCGCTGACTTACCAGAGCCAACAGACCACGACGGGAGTGGTGATCCTTAGAGTTGCTCTTGAAGTGCTCGGTCAGGTAGCTGATGCGGCTGCTCAACAATGCAACCTGTACTTCTGGGCTACCGGTATCATTCGGGGCGCGCTGAAAATCAGCAACGATCTTTGCGGTTTCTTGAACTGTAATTGCCATAACTTAATCCTGTTATTAATGAGATGTGTTTTGCGTCAATGTAAAAGCAGGCTACATCAAAACCCGCGAATACATTCATTTACAATGAACTCGGCATTTTATCCGAATAACTCATTGTTAATCAAGCTCTTTCGATTCCCACTCAATTAAAACTAAATTCGTTAGGACTTTTCCACAATCAATCTCTTGGGAGATATTTTCCCATGTGACGTTTGTTCACCAAGACCAATAAAACCTGCACTTTGGCCATAAATACGAAACGGACCTTGCAAATTCAAGCCGGATTTCCAAACTTCCTGGCCTCGCTGTAAATAAAATACACTTTCATCATCGACTTCCACCTTAGGCAAATTGGCAATCGAAGCATCTATTGGCAACAGAGTGTGTGTACGTTCCTCATCACTCATCTGCTCTAATTGCTCAATGGTCACGGTATCTGCCAATATAAAATGTGCTGAGCTTAGCCGACGCAGCCCTGCCAGATGGGCGCCACAACCCAACGCCTTACCTATATCTTCAGCAAGAGTACGAATGTAGGTGCCCTTGCTGCAATGCACTACGATCGTCAGCAATTCCTCACCAAAACGCTCGAAGTCAATGGCATGAATCGTCACTAGACGACCCTCCCGCTGAATATTGACACCATCTCTGGCGTATTCATAGAGCGCCTTGCCTTGATGCTTAAGGGCGGAGTACATAGGCGGGACCTGCATGATTTCGCCAAGAAACTGCGGCAATATTTTTTTTAATTGGGCTTCGGTCACATTGACCTCAGCAGTTGTCAATACTTCACCCTCAGCGTCTGCTGTAGTGGTCGTACTGCCCAGCCTGATAAGAGCTCGATAACTCTTGTCAGCATCGAGCAGATAATGGGAAAACTTGGTTGCTTCACCAAAACAGATAGGCAACACACCTGTTGCCAGAGGATCGAGACTACCGGTATGCCCGGCCTTAGCAGCTTGGTATATGCGCTTGCAAATTTGCAAAGCCTGGTTTGAAGAGATGCCGAGTGGTTTATCCAGCAACAGCACTCCATTGATATGACGTTTGACCCGCTTGAACTGCGCCACTGCTTATACTTACTCTTTTGGGGAATCCGCCAAAGCATCATCAATCAAACTGGCGATTTTCATGCCGCGGTCAATAGACGAGTCATAGACAAAATGCAACTGAGGCACGCTACGCAGCAGCATGCGCTTGGAAAGCTGTGTGCGAAGAAACCCAGCCGTCTTTTCCAGACCCTTTTGCAACTCTGCAGTACCTTCCTTGGCGCTGTAGTAAACCTTGGCATGCGCCATATCACCGCTGACTTCAACTTCTGTAATGGTAACCATGCCAACACGCGGGTCTTTTACTTCAAACTGCAAAAGATCCGCGAGTTCGCGCTGCATCTGTTCAGCAACACGACTGCTACGTGAAAAGTCTTTGGCCATTACAGCGTACGTGCCACTTCAACAACTTCGAATACTTCGAGGATATCGCCGACTTCAATGTCGTTATAGTTCTTCAAGGAAAGACCACATTCAAAGTTCGACTTCACTTCCTTCACGTCATCCTTGAAGCGCTTCAACGAGTCGAGCTCGCCAGTATGGATGACCACATTGCCACGCAACAGGCGAATCTTGGAGTTGCGGCGGATCACACCATCCTGCACATAACAACCAGCCACGGAGCCGACCTTGGAAATGCGGAACACTTCGCGAATCTCGACCACACCAATCGCGTTTTCCTTCTTTTCAGGAGCCAGCATTCCGCCAAGCGCAGCCTTCACCTCATCCACAGCCTCGTAAATGATGTTGTAGTAACGGATATCCACACCATTGGTTTCTGCCAGCTTGCGCGCACCTGCATCAGCACGCACATTAAAACCTATCAGAACAGCCTTGGAAGCAACACTCAGGTTTACATCAGATTCACTGATAGCGCCTACGCCAGTGTGAATAATGTTGACCTTGACTTCATCTGTAGAGAGTTTCTGCAAAGATGTCGACAAGGCTTCGTAAGAGCCTTGAACGTCGGATTTGATGATGAGCGGCAGTACCTTGACTTCACCCTCACCCATTTGTTCAAACATATTTTCAAGCTTGGCAGCCTGTTGTTTGGCCAGTTTCACGTCTCGGAACTTGCCTTGACGGAACAAAGCTATTTCACGTGCCTTGCGCTCGTCATTGAGCACAATCACTTCTTCGCCAGCACTTGGCACATCAGAGAGACCAAGAATTTCAACCGGAATCGAGGGGCCAGCTTCTTTTACGTCACGACCGGCCTCATCCAACATGGCTCGCACACGACCAAATGCGGTGCCTGCGAGCAACATATCGCCACGTTTCAAGGTACCTGACTGAATCAGGATAGTAGAAACTGGACCACGACCCTTGTCCAGACGGCCTTCAATCACCAAACCTTTGGCTGGCGTATTCTTCGGGGCTTTTAGCTCTAATACTTCAGCTTGCAGCAATACTGCTTCTAGCAGGTCATCAATACCCTTACCCGTTTTTGCTGAAACTTCGACAAACATGGTGTCGCCACCCCAATCTTCAGGCACGACTTCGTGAGTGACCAATTCTTGTTTCACGCGCTCTGGATTGGCTTCTGCCTTATCAATCTTGTTTACAGCAACAACCACAGGAACACCTGCAGCCTTCGCATGATGAACGGCTTCAATGGTCTGAGGCATCACACCATCATCTGCAGCTACTACCAGAATGACAACGTCAGTTGCTTTGGCACCTCTGGCACGCATAGCAGTAAACGCCTCGTGGCCAGGGGTATCAAGGAAAGTTACCATACCGCGCGGTGTTTCAACGTGGTAAGCACCAATGTGTTGAGTAATGCCGCCGGCTTCTCCAGAAGCTACGCGACTGCGGCGGATATAATCCAGCAGAGACGTTTTACCGTGGTCAACGTGACCCATCACGGTTACTACTGGTGGACGTGATTCTTGAACCGCTTCAGCATGATCGGTTTCTTCGAGGAATGTCTCAGGATCGTTGGCTGCGGCTGCCTTGGCGTTATGGCCCATTTCTTCAACCACAATAATCGCTGTTTCTTGATCCAGCACCTGATTGATGGTCACCATCATGCCCATCTTCATCAAAGTCTTGATAACTTCACTAGCCTTGACTGCCATCTTGTGGGCGAGATCCCCAACAGAAATAGTCTCTGGAACCAATACATCATGAACGATAGGCTCTGTAGGCGCATTGAATGCATGCTGCTGCTCTTCATCGCGGTGAGATTTGGACTTGTGTTTATTCGGTGCGCGCCAGCCCTGATTTACGCCAACATCGCCGCGGGTTTTGATACCGCGTTTCTTGTTCTCGTTCTCAGCCCAGTCATTATTACTTTTACTGCCTTTTTTGGCTGATTTGTCTTCAGCCTTAACGCCGTCCTTGCTGGCTGGCTTATGAAGGGTACCTTCGGAAATCTTGGCCGCTTCAGCCGTCTTAGCTGCAGCCTCAGCAGCTTTCTTGGCTTCTTCCTGCTGACGTTTCTGAGCAAGTTCCTGTTTTTTACGCAGCTCTTCCTGCTGGATCGCCATCAAGGCCGCATGGCGCTTGGCTTCATGTTCACGCTGCGCAAGCTGATCTGCACCCAGAATATCCTGACGACTTAACTTGGGCTTGGCCTTTTCTTCAATTACTGGCGCAGTCACTTCAACTACTGGCTCCGGAATGATCTCTTCCACCACCGGCTCTGCGACTTCAACTACTGGCTCCGGAACGATCTCTTCCACCACTGGATCTTGAACAATTGGTTCTTCCAGTTCAGCGGGGGCAGCTACAACTTCATCCACATCATCAAGGGGACTGTCGCGACGTACCAGAACACGCTTCTTGCGCACTTCAACCTGGATAGTACGAGCCTTACCAGTGCTATCAGTTTTCTTGATTTCGGTATTTTGTTTGCGCGTCAGTGTAATTTTGTTCTTTGGGGCTTGCGCGCCATGCTCTTTGCGCAAGTATTCCAGCAGAGACGTTTTATCCTGCTCGGTCAGCTTATCTTCAGCCGCAGCTTTATTGACGCCAGCACTTTTTAGTTGCTCCAGCAGCAACTCTGCTGGCAGCCCTAACTCGCTGGCAAATTGTGCTACGCTCGTTTGTCCCATCCTACTACTCCAGTCTTCTTTTGAAGCGCCTTTGTTTCTTGGCTTTTTTCGTCTATCAGCTTGCTATCAGGCAAACCATGGTGCACGCGCAGTCATGATCAACTGCTTGGCACGCTCTGCATCCATACCGGTCATTTCTGTGAGGTCATCTACTGCCA
>CAYXMC010000067.1:0-7802 GCA_964466095.1 uncultured Methylophilaceae bacterium
CTGGCGGATATTGCCGTGAAGAACCGTTTTGCAGTTGGCGACAAGCTGGAGATCATTCACCCCAGCGGCAACCGTCATGTGGTAGTGGACAAATTATTTAACAAGCAAAATGAAGCGGTTAGCGAAGCAGCCGGTAGTGGTATTTTCGTGCGCCTGCCACTGGCAAACGGCAACCTCAGCAACGCGATGGTCGCCCGCAGATTTTAGGCTAGAGATCGTTTAATCGTTCAAGCAATACGGAAGCCGCTGCGACCACAGCGGCTTTTTCTTCATCTGAAAATCTGTCTACATTTTTGACCATCAGCGCCGTGCGGGGGTTATAAGCAAATTCATCGTAATGCTTGATGAGAAAATTCCAGTACAGCGTGGTGTATGGGCATGCTTGTGGTCCGGTTTTAATCTCAGGCTTGTAGCGGCAACCACTGCAATAATTACTCATACGCTTGATGTAAGCCCCGCTTGCCACATAAGGCTTGCTGGTAAAGCGGCCACCATTCGCATAGAGCGCCATGCCTGCAACATTCGGCAGCTCTACCCATTCAACTGCATCGACATAGACTGCCAGATACCAAGCCTCAACCTCGCGCGGGTTGATTTCTGCAAGCAAACCAAAGAGCCCGGTTACCATCAGGCGCTGGATGTGGTGGGCATAGGCGTACGCCATCGTTTGGTTGATGGTCTGACGCAGGCAATTCATATGTGTCTGCCCGGTCCAGTACCACAGTGGCAAAGCGCGCTGGTGGTCATAGTGGTTAGCTTCAGCCATATTCGGCATATCCAGCCAGTAAACGCCACGTATGAATTCACGCCAGCCCAGAATCTGTCTGATAAACCCTTCAACACTCGCCAAAGGCAGCTGGCTGGTGTGATAAGCCTGCTCGGCAGCGGCTATGACCTCTCGCGGATTCAGCAACTTTAGATTCAGGCTGGAGGCCAGCAAGGAATGCCACAAAAAGGGAGAAAAAGTCTTATCCGATGATTGCCACATGGCATCTTGATGCGGCCCAAATCCGGCGAGTTTGCTTTCAATAAAAGTACCAAGCAAAGCCAGCGCTTGCTGGCGGGTGACGGGCCAGATGAAATTTGCCAGCGTACCCGGATGTTCTGCAAAGTGTTGCTCAACATCAGCCAGCACTTCGTGGGTCAGGTCATCAACATTCATTTTGGGCTCTTCAGGCAGGTCCAGAGGCCCCTGTTTGCCGAAAGATGAACGGTTATCCGCATCGTAATTCCATACCCCTCCCAGTGGCTCATCAGCCTGCATGAGCACTGCATGCCGCTTGCGCATCAATCGATAGAAAAACTCCATGCGCAGACTTTTGTTTTTACCCGCCCAAGCGGCAAATTCACTGCGGCTGCACATGAAATGTGTGTCATCGCGCACTGCGAGAGGAACATTTTGCTGCTTGCAAACATGAACAATGGATGCCAGCAGGCGATACTCGCCCGGCTCACAGATCACCACTTTTTGCGGCTGATACTGAGTGATATGACTCTCCCAGGCTGCCTGCAATGTTGGGAACTCATGCTCACCCAATTTCAAATAATCCAGCGGCCAAGCTCGTGCGCTCAATTCTTCTGCAAAATGCCGCATCGCAGAAAGAAATAATGCGATTCGCGCCTTGTGACTCCAGACATGGGTAGATTCTGCGCTAGCCTCTACCATGAGGATGCGGTCTAGCGATGGATCAAAGTCTTCCAGTGCGGGATTATCAAGATTGAGCTGATCCCCCAGAATCAAGACCAGATGGCGCACAGTCATGGTGTCTTTGCACCTTGCTTGCGACAGGCATCGGAACAGTATTTCACTTGATTCCAGTTTTTAGCCCAGCTTTTGCGCCATGACATCTCGCGTCCACAAACTACACAAGGCTTGCTGGGAAGATAGGATTTATTACCTTTGAATTGTGAGGCCATGCCTCAAAGACTAGCTTTTTAGCAGCTGGTTCAATGCACATTGCGCAGCGACAAACCCGAAAGTGGCGGTCACAGCCACCGAGGAGCCATAGCCAGCGCAATTGAGGCCTGTGACACCAGCATCAGCGTCACAGCTGGCAGCGGGTTTGATGACTTGCTCATCAGAATACACCGTCTGCACACCGAACTTGGATTTATCGCCTTTAGGAAAGCCATGATCTCGACGCAGCTGATTGCGTACTTTCGCCAACAGGCGGTCGCCTGTTGCTTTGGACATGTCGGCAGTTTTAATCTTGGTCGGGTCCAAACGCCCACCTGCGCCACCTGTAGTAATCAAGGGCATCTTGTTTTGCCTGCACCAGGCTGTGATTGCCACCTTGGCCTTGGCGTCATCTATGGCATCCAGCACCAAGTCGTAGCCTTGGCTTAGCATCTGCGCAGCATTTTCTGCTGTGACAAAATCCTCGATTTCAATGACCTCAGCTAGCGGATTGATTTGGCGGATACGCTCAGCCATCGCGGTGACTTTAGCTTTGCCAAAAGCATTGCCAAGCGCATGTATCTGCCGGTTGACGTTGGATTCGGCGATATTATCCAGATCAATCAAGGTGACCTTGCCAACTGCATTACGCGCTAGCGCCTCTGCCGCCCAGGAACCAACACCACCAATCCCGATCACGCAGACATGTGACTTTGCCAGCTTTTGCAAGCCAGCTTCTCCATATAAACGACTGACACCGCCAAAGCGACGGGCAAAGTCTACAGCTTCCACTTATTTGCACCCAACCGATTTAACTGCTTTGATATACCCAGCAAGGTCAGCCACAGCACAATTATTGCGTTTGACTGATTTGTTTAAGGTATCGAGCTGCTTGAGGTAACTTTTCATTTGTTTGCAGCGGAATCCATCGCCTGCAGCATCTTTCTTGATCTGTTTTTCGAGCAACTGTAATTCCTGAGCTGATTTTTCACATTCAGCTTTGTTGACCGGTTTTTTATCAGGCATAGGCTTGGTATTTTCGGTCGTTTTGCTCTCACGTGGGCCACAGAATCTGTCCGCCAATTTGTCCAGCGTAGCAGTCTTGTTGGTCGCTGCTGCTGGCTGGGGCTTCTCAAACAGATATTCGGTCTGGCCATCCTTGATGCGGCTCATGCGCAAGACATTAAAGGTTCGGTCATCACAATTGAATGACAAACGGCTGAGCGTTTCTTCATTTTTATCGAATGGGACTACCCGAGTTTCTACCACGAAAACATTCGCTTCTTTGCTGTATCGCAGGGTATTCGGGTCAAAATAGACATCAGCGATGGTGCTTTTGCCAACAGGCTCCCACTTTTCCCGAGTATCACTAGGTGCCTCGCAATATTCGCTTTTAAGCTGATCTGGCATGGTATCAGGCAATATTTTTTCAGCAGCCTTGGGGCTGTCAAACTTGACGACCACTTCACCCTTGACCGTTTTTGTACCATTAACGTAAGAATAGGTGTCACGCTTGCAGTCTATCTGCATGCGCAAGAGCCATTCTTGACTATCACGCTGGGTAACACGAGTGAGAATACTGAAACTGGTTTTAGCCTGTTCCCAATCGATTGAAGTCCGGTCCAGATAATGTTTGCCAACATCGCTATCGCCGATGAATTGCCATTCATTCGCTTGCGCGTTGCTACAGAATATCAACACTAAAAACAGCCAAGCCCGCATAGACTTATGCTTTCTCCAGCACAACAAATGCGGCTGCCAGTGCCTTTTCATCGCTAATACTGAGATGTTGATGAATGATCCCCTTATTCATCAAGAACACCTGCAAATCTGGTGATAAATCCAGTACGGGTTTTCCAAGATCATCATGTGCCACACCAATATTCTGGAAAGTGGCCGGCGCTCGCAGGCCGGTACCCAGGGCTTTAGCAAAAGCCTCTTTTGCAGCAAAGCGCTTGGCTAAAAAACGCGCCTTGGTTTGAGATTGCTCGAAAGCCTGCCATTCACGCTCGGAAAGAATGCGCTGTGCAAAAGATTCACCAAATCGATCAAGCGAATCTTCGATTCTTGAGACTTCAACGATGTCAGTCCCGATGCCGTAAATCATTTTGCTGCCGCCACCATGAGCGCCTTGATCTCGCGCACTGCATATTCCCAACCAACAAATACCGCATGCGCCACGATGGCATGACCGATATTGAGCTCTTCTATGCCAGGAATCGCCGCAATCTCATGCACATTATGAATATTGAGTCCGTGTCCTGCATTGACCACCAGACCAAGGGATTGTGCATGAGCTGCTGCCCGCTTGATACGTTCCAGCTCATGGCGCTGCACCGTACCTTCACTATCGGCAAACTTGCCAGTGTGAATTTCAATAACTGGCGCACCAGCAGCTTTTGCTGCGTCTATCTGGGCAATATCAGGGGCAATAAAGAGCGAGACCCGGATACCGGCATCTGCCAACTGATCACAAACCTCGGTGATGCGCTCCAGATTACCTGCAACGTCCAGACCACCTTCTGTAGTGCGTTCCTCACGTCGCTCCGGCACAAGGCAAACATCCTGCGGCTTGACCTTGAGGGCAATGCTGACCATCTCATCCGTCACTGCCATTTCAAGATTCATCTTGGTCTGCAACAAGGGGCGCAAGGCATAAACATCGGCATCCTGAATATGTCGGCGATCTTCACGCAAATGGATGGTAATACTATCTGCTCCCGCCTCTTCAGCACGCAAGGCAGCCTGCACCACACTGGGATACTGGGTGCCACGTGCCTGCCGCAACGTGGCAACATGGTCAATATTGACGCCTAATTTGATCATGAGGAAATTCCGTAAATTACAAACCTTGTAAATCAATCAACAATTGCCGGGTGTGCAGAGGCTTGTCTCCAAGGTAATGCGCAATCAGGGTGCGCATTAACTGCTTGCTCTGCTGCTGGGTCTGCGGATCTGCATAACGGTCCCCAGCCATATCCAGCAGGGTCTTGCCGAATAATTGTACGCTATTAGGATGCTGGTCATGTAACTCGGCAGCACATGCGCCCCTCTCGGCAATATAGCTATACAGCCTTTCTGGCTCAATCGCCTGCTCGTGCTCATCGGCATCCAGCGGTACCGCATAACCAAGCTCTTGCAACATCTTGAGTTCAAACCGGCGCAGTGTTGTTGCATAATCTTTTTTGCTGGAAAGTGTGCGTAGCGTACTTGCGTAATACTCAAACAAGGCTTCGTGCGCATCTTCTCGTGGCAGCAGACGCAACAGCAATTCGTTCAAGTAAAACCCGCACATGAGGGCCTCACCCTGCAACAAAAGCAGGCCGGACGACCACTCCAGACTATGTAGCGTCTTCAGTTCGGCTTTGCCAGACCAAGTAGCAATAAGTGGCTGGAAGGATTGCAGCATGCCCCGCATGGCTGAACGCGGACGGCGGGCACCTTTAGCAACAACCGCCACGCGGCCAAAATTCAGGCTGAAGAGCTCAACAACGAGACTGGTTTCCTTAAAAGGATAGGTGTGCAGTACAAAGACTGGCTGGTTATCTTGCCGGGATAAAGTCGCCATTTGGATAGCTCGGCTTCAAGCTGTTCAATAACCCAGACTTTTAAGAGCGCGCTCATCATCGGCCCAGCCGCCCTTGACCTTGACCCAGGTCTCCAGCCAGACTTTTCCGCCAAATAGCTTTTCCATATCTTGTCGGGCTTCGGTGGAAATCTGCTTCAGCTTCTCACCCCCCTTGCCAATAATCATGGGTTTTTGGCTGTCCTTTTCCACGATAATTGCCGCATGGACGCGCCGTAGTTTGCCTTCGGTGGTGAACTGTTCAATTTCAACTGCGACAGAATACGGGACTTCATCGCCCAATAGCCTGAAGACTTTCTCCCGAATCAGCTCAGCAGCCAAAAAACGCTCATTTTTGTCGGTAAGCTCATCTTCACCATAAATCGCAGGCTGTTCTGGCAGATAGGAGCGCACTGTTGTCAGCAGCTCATCAATGTTCAAATCTTTCTTTGCGCTGATAGGAATGATCTCTTTAAAATCGAATTCCTGTGCAAACTCCTGTATCAAAGGCAGTAGTTTGCTCTTATCTTCCATGAGATCGGCTTTGTTGACCACCAGCAACACTGGTTGCTCTTTTGGTAACAAGCTCATCACCTTGCGGTCTGCATCACTCAGATACGTTGGTTCAACCACAAACAGAATGACATCCACTTCACTGATCACTTGAGTGACGGTCTTGTTCAGTGTCTTGTTCAGGGCGTTGATATGTTTTTGCTGAAACCCCGGCGTATCCACAAAGAGGAACTGCGTGTCCCCAGTAGTATGAATCCCCAGCAAACGGTGACGAGTAGTCTGCGCTTTGCGCGAAGTAATACTCAGCTTCAAACCAAGTATGTGATTGAGCAAAGTAGATTTGCCAACATTCGGGCGGCCGACAATGGCAACCGTGCCACAACGGAATGGGGTATGACTCATGGTTAACTTCCTTTTAACAGGCGCTCATACGCGATCTGCGCGGCCTGCTGTTCTGCTAGACGGCGACTAGTACCTTCGCCCTGCGTTCTAAGATTCAGTTTGGCAATATGGCATTCCACTAGAAATGTCTGGCAGTGTGCCTCACCTTGGGTGGCTTTGACCTGATAATCAGGAACTGCGATTTTCCGGCTTTGCAGATATTCCTGCAGCAAGGATTTTGAATCCTTACCTATGGATTTGGGGTCCAGTTTTTCCAGCAAAGGCTGATAAAGTCGCTCCACCAAGTGCTTTGCAGCGTCGAAGCCACCATCAAGATATACAGCGCCAAAAATAGCTTCCATGGCATCAGCTAATACTGATGGCCGACGCCAGCCAGCACTCTTCAACTCCCCTTCGCCCAGATTCAATGCATCACCAACATTAAGGCTGATAGCAAGATCACTCAGGGTAGACTCCTTGACCAAATGAGCACGAATGCGACTGAGGTCACCCTCAGCCAGATTGGGATAGGTTTGGTAAAGCAGGCCAGCGATAATGAAGTTCAATACACCATCGCCCAAAAATTCCAGACGTTCATTATTGGCAGCGCTATGGCTGCGGTGGGTCAAGGCTTGGTTGAGAAGCGATGGTTCTTTGAATTCGTACGCTAAGAGTCGCGCCAAGCCTGATTGGGACATTAATTATTCTGCTGAGTCTTCTGATTCAGAGGCGCGATCTTTTGGCATGGTTTCATAAGCCTTGCTGTCGGAAGATACAAGAAACTTTAGCAGGACACTGATGTTAGCAAACAGCGGGACAGTCACCTGATAGTCTGCTGTCACTACTGGCATGCCAGTTTTGCTTTGAAATACGATTAAATCGTCGCCATATATCACTTTGATATTATCTACATCGGCACCTTTATTGAACGCATCAACAATTTGCGCTTTGCTCATACTTGCAAAATTAGGCTGATGAGTAATTTTATTAATCACACTTTTAACAGAGAAATACTCAAGATAAGCTGGAGTAAGCTTCAGCCCGATAACAGCAACAAAAACGATAGCCGCAATCATTAACACCAGTCCGATAAAAGTCATCCCGCGTTGTTTGTGCATGTCATGCTCCTAGTTAATCGTACTGCCAATTCTGCCGAAATTATCAAAATTCCACCAGATAAAAAATGCCTTGCCGACCAAATTGGATTCGGGGACAAAACCCCATACCCGGCTATCTTTACTGTTATCGCGATTGTCGCCCATGGCGAAATACATACCTTCCGGCACTTCCACCTCGCCATCAATGGTGATGCTTTCTTCTTCAATCAGAATATCGTGCTTCTTGTCGCCCAATTGTTCCTTGTATTGCTTGGCTTTCACCACATTCAGGCCTGTTGCCACATACTCATAATCGCCGACATAACTCACATCCAGTTTTTGTCCATTA
>CAYXMC010000068.1:0-7784 GCA_964466095.1 uncultured Methylophilaceae bacterium
TAGCCAGCATCGCAAGAACTTATGCTGGTTATGGATTACCTCAGGCTGATCTGATTCAGGAAGGTAATATCGGCTTAATGAAGGCGGTTAAGCGCTTCGACCCGGATCGTGGTGTGCGCTTGGTTTCATTCGCGATGCACTGGATCAAAGCTGAAATCCACGAATATATTGTCAAGAATTGGCGTTTGGTCAAAGTTGCTACGACTAAAGCTCAGCGCAAGCTCTTTTTCAACCTGCGCAGCATGAAGCAAGGTGCAGGTACGCTGAACCCTGAAGAGGTAGCGCGTATCGCCAAAGAGCTCAATGTCAAACCAGAAGAAGTTGTGGAAATGGAATCGCGTATGGGCGGCCACGAAATCTCACTGGAAGGTAACAGCGAGGAAGACGGCGAAGATCATTTTAGCCCGATTGCCTACTTGCAAGACCAACGCCCGGAGCCATCAGAAGCTTTGGTACAACGTGAAAATGATTACATGCATACCGTAGGCTTGAGCAACGCACTGGAAGCTTTGGATGAACGCAGCCGTCGAATTGTCGAAGCACGCTGGCTACAGGATGATAACAGTGCAACTCTGCATGACTTGGCTGCAGAATTTGGTGTCTCAGCAGAACGCATACGCCAGATCGAGCAAAAAGCCATGTCCAAAATGAAAATGCTGTTAGGCGCTGAGCGCTAAACACAGACATCAAAAAAACAAAAACGGCTGCAAATGCAGCCGTTTTTGTTTTCAATCATCTAATCCTAGCCAAACAGGATCACTGACAATGCACTAATCCAAGACCAAGTAATTAAGCCAATCACAATCGTCAGCGGCAAATTCTCAAAAGTAAAATAAGACTTCACGACACTACCCTACAAAAATTATTCAACGCCAGAGATTTTAGTCTGATTAGGCGTATGCTTCAACTGATTAAATGGAATCATGGGATCATCATCATCCATTAGAATACGTTGAGCCGGCCCATCCATGTCATCGTACTGACCGTTCCTGATTGCCCAGAAAATCCCGGCTGCCGCCAAACCTACAAATACTACTGTCAAACCCAACTGCAATAACAAGGTGTAAAACATCAGGCGGCTTGCTCTTGCTCACTATTCGAGAATGCCAAAGCATTTGTCATATGCTGACGCAGCACTTTGAGATCAGCCTCTTGAGCACGGATGCTCTTCTCTATGCCTTCCAGTTCAGTAATACGGTCTTCCAGCGTATCAGTTGCCTTATAAATACGTTTAATACTTTCCAGACGACGGCGAAGTTGCAGTTGATGCTCACGTACTTGCGATTCCATTGGCGCAATCACAGCCTTTAACCAGTTTTCCACATCTCGATTGGCCACTTCATAGACATGAATCACTCGACTAGCCAAAGTTTCGAAGAACTTGGTAGTCAGCGTCATCTTCTCATTGGTAATCATGTTGAGCGTAGTATTGAACTGCTCTTTATAGGCACGCTCAAGCTTGGCCAGTTCTTTTTGATAACGCAAAGTCGAGAATGACGGCGGCTCCGCTTTGCGCAAGCCATGATCTTTGGAAAATTTCTCGTACATGGCATCCATCATTTTCTTGATTTCTTCAATCTGCTTATCAGATTGCACCAACCGATCTTTTAGATCAGCAAAAAATCCATCCATAGCACCTCGAATGCTCTTGGTGAAATTGGCTGAAATCATGGTATCTCGCGTCACAGTAACTTGGGCTTTTAATGCCTCCATGCCTAGCAGCGTAAACAACTCATTAGTCTGTTGGGAGAAAACACTACGCAAGGCCTGAAACCTTTGCAGGCCCTTTTCAAAGTTCTCCTTGTCAATCTTGACCTTGTTCATCATGTGTTCAACCACATCCTCATTCTTGCCACGCAAGCCTTTGAGTTCATCAAGTTGCTCGGCAAGACCTTTTAAGCGGGATTCAAGAATCAGATGTGAATTGTTGATCAGGTCTTCAATCTCATTCTTGGTATTATCACGGACAATCTCCTTCTTGGAAGGAATCAACTCGTCAGAAAGTGCTTTTTCCAGCTCAGGCAAGCGGCTCTTGACCAGCAGTTCGTCATCACCGTTGACCTTAGCAAGCAAACCTTTCTGCGCAGAAATCGGAAATATCTGATTAGGTGTTAAGCCAAGTAATTCAGCACTGGTATTCACCTGCTTGGTGATTTCCTTCTGAATTTCTGTTTCTTCCTTGAGTTCATCCCAAAGACCATCGATCTTGTTTAATACAGCCAGGCGGCCCTTCTGCTTCCAGCGGGTGCCGCTGATGTACTGACGCCAGACATCAATTTCGGATTTGGTCACACCAGTGTCAGCAGCCAAAATAAATAGCACTGCATGTGCATTTGGCAGCATATTCAATGTCAATTCCGGCTCCGTACCAATCGCGTTCAAGCCCGGTGTATCCAGAATAACCAAACCCTGTTCCAGCAATGGATGTGGGAAATTAATCATGGCATAGCGCCAGCTCGGCACATCAATCGTACCATCGCTGTTGACGCTCATCTTGTCATCTTCGCTATTGGGGTCAAACAGGCCATAGCGTTCGGCTTCTTCCAGAGACACCTTCTTGGTGGCACTCACTTGCTTGAAAGCCTCTACCATGCTGTCATTGTTATCAACGTCAAACTCGAATACTTTCCATTCATCCGGGTAGCGTTTGTATTCAGTAGTCGTAGCGTCAGAAGAACGGGTCTCAATAGGCAATAGCTGAAGGGATGTTGGCTTGCTGGGGTCGAACATCAATTCGGTCGGACACATGGTTGTACGACCAGCACTTGAAGGTAGCAGGCGTTGGCCGTAATCTGCGAAAAAGACAGCGTTGATTAGCTCAGACTTGCCACGTGAAAACTCTGCGACAAAAGCTACATTCAGCTTGTCTTCCCGTAAACGTTCGAGCAGATGCTGAATACGCTGGTCGATTTGAGCATCATTCAACTCCTGCTCATTAAGCCAGCTGCGATAATCGCAAATCGTGTCTACAAGCGCTTTCCGCCATTCTGTATAGGCGGCAAACTGATGAGCAAGCTTGTTTTCGGCCATGATAATCCCTAAGGTTCTTTTTTATTAGATAACACTCTATCACGAGCTATTAAATAGTCAAATTAATCATGTGCCTATTACCTGATTTATGAATCAATTCTTGAACAACTGGCGCAACTGGTCGTCTACCGTTTGGCGCTCAATAGCAGAGCTGATTCTGCTATCATTTCATTTTATTCATTATTTATGTATTTATGAGCGGCTTAAGCCCCAATTCTCCGCGTCCTGTCGACATTCGCCTACACCAGAAATCCCGGCTTTTGGAGATTTCTTTCGACGACAATACTAACTGCATGCTGTCGTGTGAATTTTTACGCGTCTACTCGCCCTCCGCTGAAGTAAGAGGTCATGGGGTTGGTCAGGAAACCCTGCAAGTAGGTAAAGAAGATGTGAACATCGAAGGAATAGAGCCAGTAGGCAACTACGCTGTCCGTCTGCGTTTTTCCGATGGTCACGACACTGGCCTCTACTCATGGGATTATCTGTACGATCTGGCCAGCAACTATGAAGCACTCTGGCGGGAATATCTGGGCAAGCTTGATATGGCCGGGGTCAAGCGCAAAACTAACGCTTAAGGATCAAAATGTCTGACACGCCACAAACCCACTTTGGATTCAAGACCGTTGCCGAAAGTGAAAAAGCACAGAAAGTCGGCGAGGTGTTTCATTCTGTTGCCAGAAAATATGACCTGATGAACGATGTCATGTCAGCTGGTCTGCACAGGGCTTGGAAGAAATTTGCTGTCGAGGTCAGTGGTGTAAAAACTGGGGATCGCATATTGGACGTAGCAGGTGGCAGTGGTGATTTGTCACGGCTGTTTGCCAACAAAGTTGGAGAAACCGGCCAAGTAATCCTGACCGATATCAATGCATCCATGCTGGGCGTGGGTCGAGACCGCCTGATTGATCATGGTGTCCCTGTGCCAGCACTACAATGCGATGCCGAGAAACTGCCATTCCCCGACCACTATTTTGATTGTGTAATCGTTGCTTTTGGCTTGCGCAACATGACTCACAAGGAGAAAGCCTTGGCCGAAATGCAGAGGGTGCTGAAAAGCGGTGGCCGTCTGCTGGTATTGGAATTTTCACAAGTCTGGAAACCGCTCGCCCCCATTTACGATGCCTACTCGTTCAAACTATTGCCATTAATGGGCAAGCTATTTGCGAATGATGCTGACAGCTACCAATATCTTGCGGAATCAATTCGCATGCACCCTGATCAGGAAACCCTAAAACAAATGATGCTAGATGCCGGCTGTAACAAAGTTGACTACTACAACCTTGCGGCAGGCGTGGTTGCCCTGCATAAAGGCTGGAAGGCCTGAGGTTGCCATGTTCAAACCACTAATCACCAGAGTTTTGAATCACTTGGTCGAGCAGAATGCATGGGCCAAAGCACAGCTAGCTCCATTGGCTGGAAAATCAGTCATTTTCAACATACCCCCCGCCAGTACCACCTTGACTATACTGGAGAACGGCGGCTTGGCAGTTGCGGGCGATGCTGCCGTGGCAGAAGCAAGTATCAGCATGACAGCTTCCGTTGCCTTGCGCCTGCTGGCCAAAGATGAATCAGCGAATACTCTGGTATTGATTGAGGGCGACAGTGAACTGGCCACCTCTTTGGCAAAAGTGCTACGCAATCTCCGTTGGGAATACGAAGAAGATCTCAGCCATTTAATTGGTGATGCGCCTGCTCATCAGCTAGCAGAATTGGGGCGTAGCACGGTTGATGGCGTAAAGAAACAGTCTTTGAATCTGGCAGAGATGCTGAGCGAATACTGGCAAGAAGAGCAACCTCTCATCGCCAAGAAACGTCATGTAGAAACTTTCAATAACCAGGTGGATGAACTGCGTGACGATGTTGAACGTTTTGCAAAGCGCCTGGAAAAACTTGCCAGTCAGATAACGTCTGAAACCAATAATCAAGAAAAATAACATTAATGCAATTTTTCCGTTTACTAAAAATCATTTCGGTTGTTATTCGATACGGTTTGGACGAGTTCATCCTCAGCCATACCAAGCTCAAATCCCTGAGGTTCCTGTTCAAGCTAGTATTCTTCTGGCGCGAAACCAGCCAGCCACGCGGAGAAAGATTGCGTCTGGCGTTCGAGGCATTGGGGCCTATTTTTGTCAAATTCGGTCAGATGCTGTCTACCCGTCGCGATCTGATTCCACTGGATATTGCCGATGAGTTGTCCAAACTTCAGGATCGTGTACCACCATTTGCTTTTGCACAGGTTGAAGCGACCATAGAAGCAGCCTTTGGCCAACCCTTGGCGCAAGTGTTCTCGAAATTCGAACCGATTGCGATTGCAAGCGCCTCTGTGGCTCAGGTGCATTTTGCGCATCTACCGAATGGCACGCCGGTAGCAGTCAAAATACTGCGTCCTGGTATAGGTGCGATTATCGAAAAAGATCTGGTACTTCTCGACAGTGCTGCATGGTTGGTGCAAAGCCTATGGAATGAGGGCCGTCGTCTAAAGCCACGAGAACTTGTTGCAGAGTTTGCCCGCCACACTCACAGCGAACTCGATCTGATGCTGGAAGCCGCCAACTGCAGCCAACTCAAGCGCAATTTTGCACAAAGCAAATTGCTGCTAGTACCAGAAGTACATTGGGATTGGTGTCGCAATCAGGTCATGACTATGGAGCGTATGAGCGGCACCCCGATTAGCCAGATAGATAATTTGCGCCAGCAGGGTATCGACATTCCCAAATTGGCACGCGACGGTGTCGAGATATTCTTTACACAAGTGTTTCGTGACGGCTTCTTTCATGCCGACATGCACCCTGGCAACATTCAGGTAGCAGCAGACGGCCGTTATATTGCACTGGATTTCGGAATCATGGGGACACTCAATGATACCGACAAGGAATATCTGGCACGCAATTTCCTCGCTTTCTTCCGTCGAGATTATCGTGAGGTAGCTCGCGCCCATGTTGAATCCGGCTGGGTACCCAAAGATACGCCAATTGATGAATTCGAGATCGCCATTCGTGCCATTTGCGAACCTATTTTTGACAAGCCTCTAAAAGAAATCTCATTTGGGCGCACATTGCTGGCACTGTTCCAGATGGCGCGCCGTTTCGGCGTCATCATCCAGCCGCAACTCATCATGCTGCAAAAAACTCTGCTGAATATTGAAGGCTTAGGTCGCGAACTCGACCCAGACCTTGATCTATGGAAAACAGCACGCCCATTCCTGGAGCGCTGGATGTCTGAACAAGTAGGTTGGCGTAGTGTATTGCGGAATATCAAGGCCGAACTACCATTCTGGGGCAAGATACTGCCGCAGATGCCGCGCATGCTGCACCAACAACTGCAGCGCGATCACGATACCCCCCTGAATAGCGAGCTTGCCGCGCTAGTCAGGGAACAGAAGACTCAATCACGCTGGTTGCGCGTCATCGCCGGCGCATTGATATTGCTGGTCGTATTCCAGTTAGCCAGCTTCTATGCTCTCTATGTCAGCCTTCAAGCTTAAAAAGAAAGGCCTGTTTTTTGCTAGAAAATGTGTGCTATAAATTCAGGATACAAGCACCAATTTTTTGATTAAAGGATAAGCAACGTGCTGATCTGGTTCGTGGTTCTCTATTTGATGATGTCTATCGGCATAGGTCTGTATGCTGCTACCCGCGTCAAGAACACCAAAGACTACGCTGTGGCTGGCCGCCATCTACCGCTACCAGTAGTGATGGCAACAGTATTTGCTACTTGGTTTGGTGCAGAAGCTGTTTTCGGCGTATCCGCCACCTTTGTCAAGGAAGGCCTCAACGGCGTCGTTGCCGACCCATTTGGCTCCAGCCTGTGTCTGATTATCGCCGGATTCTTCTTCTCCAGTCAGCTTTACAAGCTTAACATCATCACGCTGGGAGATTTCTACAGAATACGTTACAACCGCACTGTAGAAATTCTGACAACGATTGCCATCGTGATTTCCTACCTTGGCTGGGTTGCCGCACAAATCAAGGCTTTGGGCCTTATTTTCAACATGATTACTGATGGTGCTGTCAGTCAGGAAACAGGCATGATACTAGGCACAGCTATTGTGCTGACCTATACCACCTTCGGTGGCATGCTGTCTGTTGCAGTGCTTGATTTTGTTCAGATGATTGTCGTTATTGGCGGTCTGCTATATATAGGCGGCATCGTTTCGGGCATGACTGGCGGGGTTGCTCCTGTAATTGAGCACGCTCGTGCCGCTGGCAAACTCGACTTCTTCCCAAAAGGGGATATCTGGGTATGGGTAACCTTCATAGGCACAGGCATGACCATGATGCTAGGATCTATTCCACAACAGGATGTCTTTCAACGTATTACATCGGCAAAAAGCGCCAAGATCGCTTTGTGGGGCTCAATACTCGGCGCTTCAATTTATTTCTGTTTCACTTTTGTGCCGATGTTTATTGCCTATGCCGCCACACTGATAGACCCAGCCCTGTTCAATAATCTCATAAATGAGGACTCACAGCGTGTGTTACCCACTCTGGTACTGCAACATACACCTTTGATTGCACAATCCATTTTCTTCGGTGCAGTGCTTTCTGCCATCATGAGCTGCTCCTCTGCCACCCTGCTGGCTCCGTCTATTTCATTTGCCGAAAACATTGTCAAAGGCTACATGCCACACCTGAGTGACAAGGGTTTCCTCAAGGTCATGCGCATTTGCCTGGTCGGGTTTGCAAGTTGCGTGCTGTTTTATGCGTTGAATTCTGAGCTGTCGATTTTCGGCATGGTGGAATCAGCTTACAAGA
>CAYXMC010000069.1:0-7770 GCA_964466095.1 uncultured Methylophilaceae bacterium
CAGCAAGCAGGCGCCTTTGACCAGGATCTCGCCATCTTCAGCAAACCGCAGCGTCACGTGCGGCAAGGGTTTTCCCACACTGCCCATGCGTTGTTGTTTGACGGTATTCACCGCTACCACAGAAGCACATTCAGACAAGCCATAGCCTTCATAAACAGGCAGCCCCAATGTTTCTGCACGCTTCAATAATCTTGGCGAGACGGCTGCGCCACCCACGGCAATAAAGCGCAGATTGCCGGGCCTTGGCATACCAGCCTCTATCGCCATTACCAGTGCACGCAGCAGCTCAGGGGTCATGACAGTGCTAGTGGCCAGCGTCATATGCAAAGACTGCATCATTTTTTTCACATCCAGCCCGCTGGCACCGCTGAGGCCGACATCCTGCATACCCGGCAGATTGCAGCTGGCACCAGCCAGCAAGGGCACATAAATACCGGCAATATTCTCCAGCAGGGTGGAAAGCGGCAGTATGCTCAGGTGTCTGTCGTGCTCATCGGCAGCACTGGCTTGCAGCAGAGAGCTGGCAACAGTCAGCATGGCTTCATTACTAAGGCAAACCCCTTTCGGATTGCCGGTTGTGCCTGAGGTATAAGTCACCTTGTGGGTGCCTGCTGGCAGCTTTTGTGCTGTGGTGCTTTGCAGCTGCAGTTGTGTTACCAGCTTGCCTGCAAGCGGATAAACCAGCTTGCCAGTGACGCTGATACCCTGCGTTTTTAATAACTCTTCAAGCAATATGGGCTGGTCACAAATAATGTGATTGATGCCGGCATCCCGTATTGCATGTGCGATTTGCAAGGGAGAGAAAAAATGTGGCAGCGGCACACACACGATATTAGCGTGCATGGCGGCAAGGTCTGCCACAGCCCATGCCGGGCTGTTATCCATGGCGATGCCTAACACCGTAGCCGTTTGTAATTGTTGGGCCGCCTGCTGAATCTCTGCATGGAGTTCTGCATAGCTCAGGCTGTTTTGCGTACCTTGAATGGCAAGACGCTCAGGCGCTGTTCTTGCCAAGCTGGCAATCGAGTCAAGTACACGGTTCATGCTGGCATTAATCAAATCTGTACCCGGCGTATCGCCATCACTTGAGGCTCTTCATCATAGTAGCTGCCCCAATTGGCGCGCTCGTCTTCAGGCAAAGCGGAAAGCTCGGCCTTGCCCAGCACTTCCAGTGGCATGTTGAGCTTGAGCAAAGAATTTTTCAGGGAAGGAATGCCTGTGAAAACGGCCCATTGCGTAGAGGTGCCATGCAGGTAAACGCTGACACTGGCGAGCAGGCTGCGCACATTTGCAGGCTCGGCCACGGCAAGATTGCCTACTTCCAGAATATCGTCACGCGCAATCGGGCTGCCAATATGCTGCGCGAGTACTTTTTCTACAGGTTGATCCAGATAAGTTTCGAGAAACAGACGACTCTCAGCAGCATGGCGCAAGCCACAGACAGCCAGCAGTTTGCCGGTGTCATCACGCAGGCTCATGAGTCTGGGCATGAATTGCGTGATGTGCGCACCATGCGAGCGATAGAAAATATCGCGGATAAAAGCTTCCAGCTCTGCGCGGTCTGCTGCGTCTGGTCCTGAAATCGAAGTCACAATCTCTTGCGCTCCATGTAATCTGATAATCGCCTGACGACGCGCCATCCTTGCCTGACGAATAGCGGCCATGCGGTCTTCATTATGAGTTTGAATTGCTTGCAACATTTACAGCACCCTCAAAAGGTTTGGTTGCTGTAACTATGGCAATGCCCGTGCCATCTTGGTTTCAATGGCAAGAAAATGATTTCTGCTTGGTTGCAAGCAAGGAGATTTTAAATAATTTTATTTAAAATCATTGACTTGAAATGCTGGCGCTGGATTTGCTAATCAGCTTCATTATCGACTCAGGCAAACAAGCTCTGCAAAATTTGCAGGAACAATCTTGCAACCTTAGATCAATCGCTACATTTTTTGCGTAAACAATTACTTAGTTGCAGTTCAAAGGAGGTGCGCTGGTGAAATTACCGTCAGCATTGATCCAGAACACCGCCTTAACCCGGTTATCTACACGGCAGGCGTTGACATAGCCGATAGCGCCCGGCGTTTCTGCGACAAAACGCAGCACCGCCTCTTGCGAACTCATCACCACGGGTGGCGATGTTCCGTGGAAGTAAAGGTCGTTCCAATAATCGGTTTGGGTTTCCGGCAGGCTGCCAAGTATGCCCTGCGAGAACTGGCGACGCAGTGGATTATCTGCCGAAAGATTAACCGGATGGATACGCTTGCCATCAGCCCAGTAAAGCTTTTTGCGCCAGAACACCAGCGCCAGTTCAACGTTATCCAAGCCCTTGATTTGTTGGCTGCGGCTGACAATCACAGCCATGGTTTCAGACTCGGCTGCGCAGGCTTGCGTTGTAGCAAGCAGCAAGAGGCTAATGATGAGGAAAGCGCGCAACATTAGAAGAGAATCGCGAATGAGGCAAGGAAGCCTTTGGGGGAGCCGGGCTGGTCTTCATCCCCGCCGACTACTTCCATTTTCAGTACTTGGGTTGGTTTCATGCGCCAGGCAGTCCCCAGCACCCAGCGTTCGCTGGAACCATCCAGCGGCCGCTTGAAGTTCTCTAGCCTGGCAACGGCAAACCACTTGCCAGCTAGTGGGGCGACAGCTTGCAGATAACCGCCACTGCCACCATCACCGTTATTAGTGGTGTAGCGTTTGAAAGCTTCGCCGCTGAATTCCCAGCCTTCATGCTTGGTCATGAAGTCCAAACCATACATGCGGAATTTGGGCGTACCCGGTATATCTTCAGTGAACTCAAGCACTGACATGCCCCAGTTGGTTTTACCTGTGAAATTGAAACGGGCACCTTTAACATCCTTGAAAGCGATTTCGTCACGGTCACTTTCCTGATCCTGAAGACCTTCCATGAACAAGCTGTACTCAAAAGCCCGGTTGTAAACCGGGGTTGCGCCATACAACATGGCACCATTCACCGATGTTGGAAACAAGCGGCTGGTTGCCAGCGGACGCAACGTAGTCCAGACCAGAGGCGCCGCATGGATCAAATTCCAGCGCCCAGCTGGTGTGAGAAACCTGCCGCCGCGCAGATTGATTTTCTCGGAAAGGTTGTAATCAATATAAAAGCGCTCGACGTCTATCTTGTTGTCTGCTCGTGAGAAATCCTGACCTTCACGCCAAACCAGCGGGCGCTCTATCTCCAGCTCGGAAAAGAAACGGAAACGACTGTTGCCTTCCCAGCGGGTGATCAAACTAATCTCATCCAGCGATAGCTCTTTGTTACCACCATTCGGCACTATCAGGCTTGCGCTACTGTATCCACCGAACTTGAAACCATCCTGCTCGCCGGCGTTCTGCTCAAGCGATGCAGCGCTAGCCGGGTTGCACAGGCAAAAGCCGGCGGCTACACTGAGCGCGGCAAGGCACTTGTTCATGGCTAAACTGGCCTTAAGCAAAGCACGCATGATTTCTCCAATAAGTGGGGACTTAAGTTGTATCAATTTCATTACTTTTTCTATTCTCGCATCTAATCGAATGCTACGAAAAGCATTGCCTATTCGCTATATCCTGCTTGCTGCTTTTTTGCTGGCAGGTCTCCTGCCGACGACTCTCATCACCGGGCTGGCGTTTTATGAAGCAAGAATTGCCCTCAAGACAGAAATCCAGCACGACATGCAGACACGGGCAATCGCCACTGCAGACGAAATAGACCGCATGATGTTCGAGCGCCTGCAGAACGTGGCTTCATGGAGTGAGCTGGAAGTGATGCAGGATATCCGTATTGATGATATCGACAAACGGGTATCACGCTTTCTGGTTGAGTTGAAATCCAGTTATCGGGATGTTTACGTCAATCTGGACGTGGTCAATAACAAAGGCATTATTGTGGCATCAAGCAACCCGCTGCGCATCGGTCTGGTGAGCCCGGCGTTGCGCACCTGGCTGCATACCAGCCTTTCCCATCATTATCTGCGGGTAGGCAAGTTGCAAAACCAGCAGTTGCCCATTGTGGTGGATATCCCGGACAACATTCAAGATGGTGTAGTCGGTACGCTGGTGGCCTATTTCGACTGGCGTCAGATCAACCAAGTGCTGGAAAACGCTGTGTTTGGCCGCAGTGCGGCAGCCCTGTTCGACAAGGATGGTCAGCTGCTGGCAAACACCCAGCGCTGGCAGAAGACGGGCGTCAGCCGCAAATTGCAGGCGTCTGCCGTAGCTAATGGCTATCAGGGCTTTGGCGGCTTTTTCTGGCGTGTCGATATATTGCAAAACCGCTCGCAGGCACTGACCCCGGTGCGACACATGGCTTACATATTTACCGGGCTGTTGCTGGCGACTTTTGTGCTGGTGATACTGATTGCCGGCCCAATTGCTACCAGCATCACCCAGCCACTGGCACGCCTTACCGAGTTTGCCAGCCGCTTTGTGCGTTCACCCAGCGCGGCACCGCCTCCTACTGGTGGTCCAGCAGAAATACAGGAGATGTCGCAAGCTTTTGGCAAGATGATTGCTGACCTTGAACAATCCAAGGAAAACCTGACCCGTGCCGCCAAGCTGGCTGTGGTAGGGGAGATGGCTGCCGCTATGAGCCATGAAGTGCGCACGCCGCTGGGCATACTGCGTTCATCGGCGCAAGTGCTATTACGTGAGCCAGGTCTTAGCGCAGAAGGCCGTGAGGTTTGTGGCTTCATAATCAGCGAGACTGAGCGCCTGAACAAGCTTGTGAGTACCTTGATGGAGTCGGCCAAACCTAACCTGCCGGAATTCAAGGCGGTAAATCTGAACGAACTGGCGTTACAGAGTGCGGCTATGCTGAAAACGCAAGCAGAGAAAAAAAGAATTCAGGTGGAGTGTATAGAATCAGCGCCGGTGTTAGCCGCCTGTGATGCAGAACAAATGACGCAGGTGTTTCTCAACCTCTTGCTGAACGCCATTCAGGTGCTGTCGGAAGATGGCCATATCCGCATCACGGTCAGCACGGTGCCCGGCTATGCCGTGATAGTGATAGAAGACGATGGACCGGGTATCCCGGAAGACCAGCGCAAAACTGTTTTTGACCCTTTCTTTACGCAGCGGCCCGGTGGTATAGGCCTAGGCCTGGCAGTTGTCAGGCAGATTGTTTTGGCCCACCATGGCGAGATTAGCGTACATCAAAGCAGTATGCGCGGCGCCGAGTTCCGTGTGCAATTGCCGCTAGAACATATACAAACAGAACAAGCCTAAAATCAGGAATCATCATGAATCAGTTAAAACGCATACTTGCCGTTGACGACGAGCCTAATATGCGCAGGCTGCTGGAGATCAGCTTGCGTCAGGCCGGCTATCAACCTGTGCTGGCGGTCGATGGCAAAGATGCCCTCAACCAGCTACGTGATGGCGCGATAGACCTTGTGGTGAGCGATTTGCACATGCCTGTCATGGGTGGCCTTGCGCTGCTCAAGGCCATGCGTGAAGAGAGCATGGAGATACCAGTCATCATTGTCACGGCGCAGGGAGAGATTGCCACGGCCGTGGAAGCCATGAAACTGGGAGCTTCTGACTACATCCTGCGTCCGTTTGATCTGGAGACGCTGGAAATCGCCATCAATCGCGCGCTTTCCCTGACCCGGTTGAAGCTGGAGAATCAATTTTTACGTGACGAAGCCAACCGTGACAATGCAGGCATGATAGGCCAAAGCGCGGCGCTGCAGAGGGTGAAACAGTTGATACAACAAGTGGCACCTGAAAAGGCCACGGCTTTGATTACAGGCGAAACCGGCACAGGCAAGGAACTGGTCGCTCATGCCATTCATCAACAATCCCCCAGACGTGATGCACTATTCGTTGCGGTGAACTGCGCCGCAATCCCTGCCGAGATGCTGGAATCCGAGCTATTCGGTCATGAACGTGGCGCATTTACCGGCGCAGTGAAGGAGCGTGTAGGTAAGTTTGAGCTGGCCGATGGCGGCACGCTGTTTCTGGATGAAGTGACAGAGATGCCTATCACTCTGCAGGCAAAGCTATTGCGGGCCCTGCAAGAAGGCGTGATTGAGCGCTTGGGCAGTAACCGGCCCATGACGGTTGATATCCGCGTTGTGGCTGCCACTAACCGCGACCCTCTGCAGGCGATACGCGATGGCAAACTGCGTGAAGACTTGTATTACCGACTGAATGTTTTTCGCATCGACCTGCCGCCATTGCGACAGCGGCTGGAAGATATCCCTGCGCTGGCTGCACACTTTCTGGCACGACGAAATCAGCGTCTCAGTCAGGGGGCGGAGATTGCTTTGCAGGAATACAGTTGGCCCGGGAATGTGCGCGAATTAGAGAATGTGCTGGAACGCGCTGCCATCATGTGCGGCGGACAAGTGATTGCAGCAGAGCACTTGCCTGTAGATATCCAGATTCCGCGGGCGTCAGGGGTGGTAGAGGCTGATACCGAAACGACCAGTTCAGAACTCTCCATGCCTCGTGCCGTGGAAGCGCTTGAGCGTAGATTGATGACTGCTGCCCTCAAAGAAACCAATGGCAATAAATCCAAAGCTGCACGCCTGCTGGAGATTAGTGAGAGATCGTTCTGGTACAAGCTGAACCAGTATGAGCTTAAATGATGGCTTTGCTCTCGGCGAGAATTTGCAGCAAAAGGTTTTCCAGCTGCTCTGCGGGTAGCGGGTCTGAAAACAAGAAGCCTTGTGCATAATCGCAACCGACATTTTTCAGTAACTTGAACTGCTCTTCAGTTTCTACCCCTTCTGCAATGACCTTCAAGCCTAGCTTGTGCGCCATGACGATGATGGCCTCGGTCAGGGTCAGGTCATGGGGGTGAGTCGCTATATTGCGAACAAAAGACTGGTCGATTTTCAGGTAGTCAATGTCAAACTTGTTGAGATAGGCGAGTGAGGAATAGCCCGTACCAAAATCGTCAATCGCTACCTGAATACCGGCATCTCTGAACCGCAAAAGCTTGTCCTGTACGCTGGTGTGGGAATGTAATAGCAGGCCTTCGGTAATCTCCACCACAATACTGTCCTCAGCCAGACCATGCTTTTGCAGATACTGTATCCAGCGGCTATCCAGTCGCTTCTTGTCATGAAACTGTACGGGAGAGGCATTGATGCTGACCTGAAAAGTGGGGTCTATCAGGCCTCGCCAACGCTTGGTCTGGTTGGCAGCCTCGTGAAATACCCAGTCGCCGATTTCATGGATAGTGCCAATATCTTCTGCAATCGGAATAAAACGTGTTGGATTGATCAAGCCGCGCTCTGGATGCTGCCAGCGTAAAAGCGCCTCAGCCTTGTTGATCTTGCCTGTGTTCAAATCAATAATAGGCTGGTAAACAATATGAAACTGGTTTGCTGGTAGCGCTTCCCGCATATCCTGCGATAGCTGCACACGCTCCTGCGCGGCTTCCTGCATGCTGCGCGTGAAATAGCGGTAACGATTCCTTCCCGACTGTTTGGCGGCATACATGGCCTGATCGGCGTTTTTTAGCAGTGTTTCCACACTTTGCCCATCTTCTGGGTAGATGGTGATACCGATACTGGCAGAGATATAGGATTTCTTCTGGTCAAACACAAAGGGATGATTCAGCTCATTCAGAATATTCTGAGCGACACGTTCGATATGTGCAAAATCGGAGAGTTCTGACAGTATCAGCGTAAATTCGTCGCCGCCCAAGCGGGCAACGGTATCTGCTTCACGCACGCAGGCTTGAATGCGGCTGGCGGCTTCTTTCAGCAAGACATCGCCAATATGGTGACCTAGTGTATCGTTGATTTCCTTGAAGTGATCAAGATC
>CAYXMC010000070.1:0-7708 GCA_964466095.1 uncultured Methylophilaceae bacterium
TGCTCAGGGTGTATGGATAGAGAGTTTTCCAGCAGCTTCATGCCCTGCTGAATCCGGCTAGACTGCAGGTAAATTATGGCAAGGTTGCTTAACGCCATGTAACACTGTGGGTCGGTGTCGATAATCGCCTGATAGGACAAAGTGGCTTCTTGCAGGCGACCTTGCTTGTGCAAGGCGATTGCTGAATCGATCAGTTCATTCATGAAGACGATTCATGGCGCGTAATCACTTCCAGGCGTTCAGGTATTCCTGCCAATGCGCTGCGCTGTAGCTTGCCAGGGTCTCACGCACCAGAGCCACCTCAGCCGCATAAGACTCATGATTGAGCAGGCCACGCATCAGCTGGAAGCGAAGGTAGACCAGATAGGTGTTCACCACATCTGTCTCGCAATAATTACGAATTTCCTCTATCTTGCCTTGGCAATAGGCATCCCACACCTTGCTGCCATCCATTCCCAACTTACCCGGAAATCCGCATAGTTTAGCCATGTCATCCAGCGGCGCATTAGCACGCGGCTGGTACATCGCCATCACATCCATCAGGTCAAGGTGGCGCATGTGGTAACGGCTGATGTAGTTGTTCCACTTGAACTCACGATCGTCATCACCCATATCCCAATATCGTGATGCCTGCACACCATGTATCAGGCCACGATAATGCAGCACCGGCAGGTCAAAGCCGCCGCCATTCCATGAGATCAGGTTAGGCGTATATTTCTCGATACCGTCAAAGAAGCGCTGTATCAATTGCCCTTCCGGTTCGTCAGGAGCCCCCAGTGACCATACGCGAAAACTATCCCCTTCTCGCAATACGCAGGAGATGGCACACACACGATGCTGATGCAAAGGCAGGAACTCACTGCCGTTATGCTGACGTCTTTGGTGAAAGGCGATCTTAGCCACATCCTCGTCTGTCGTATCGGCTGGCAGCTCCAGTAAATCCTTGAGGCCAGCAGTATCCGGGATGGTTTCGATGTCAAAGACGAGGACAGGAGTCATGAGCTTTATCCGGGAAAAACACCAGTAGAAAGATAACGGTCACCACGATCACAAACGATGGAGACAATCACAGCATTTTCCAGCTGTTTGGAAAGTTGTAACGCAGCATAAAGCGCACCACCGGAAGAGATGCCGGCAAATATGCCTTCTTCCGCCGCCAGCTTGCGTGTGGTCTTTTCGGCATTGAACTGGCTAACGTATATCAGATCGTCAATGCGGCTCTTGTCGTAAATCTTGGGCAGGTATTCTTCCGGCCATTTACGGATACCGGGGATCTGCGCACCCTCTTCAGGCTGCACGCCGATAATCTTGATATTCGGATTTTGTTCCTTGAGATAGCGCGAGGTGCCCATGATGGTGCCTGTGGTGCCCATGCTAGAGACAAAATGCGTGACCTTACCATCCGTATCCCGCCAGATCTCGGGGCCGGTGCCTTCATAGTGGGCTTGCGGGTTATCCATGTTGCCGAATTGATCGAGCACCACGCCTTCGCCCTCAGCCTGCATTTTCAGGGCAACATCGCGCGCCAGCTCCATACTGCCATCTTTGGGGGTTAGCACCAGCTCAGCGCCAAACGCCTTCATGGTCTGGCGGCGTTCTATGCTCTGATTCTCCGGCATTACCAATACCATTTTATAGCCACGCATGGCAGCCGCCATGGCCAATGCGATACCAGTATTTCCGGAAGTCGCCTCGATCAGGGTATCGCCAGGCTTGATATCACCGCGCGCTTCAGCGCGCGTGATCATGGACAACGCAGGCCGGTCTTTGACGGAGCCAGCTGGGTTATTGCCTTCCAGCTTAACCAATATCGTGTTGCTGGTCTTGCCCGGCAAGCGTTTCAATTGGACTAGCGGAGTGTTACCAACATAGTCCTCTAAAGATTTGAACATAGGCTTACTTTTTCAGATTAATCAAATAAAGTGCGTACAGCGCCAGCACGACAAAACAAGCCAGAGACAATTGTGGAATCGTCAACCCCAGCCAAGTCCAGTCTATGGATGAGCACTCGCCTGTGCCTTTGAACACCAGATCGAGCGCCTTTTTTAACGGGAAAGTCTCGAAAATATAATCGAAACCGGCGCCACATTCTGCCATCACCTTATCCGGATTAGCCTGTATCCAGATGTGGCGACTCGCAATACCAGCACCTGCAGCCGCGGCAATAAACTGCAGCCAACCGTATAACTTGCGCCCAAAATTGCCGGGCTTATGCAAAGCTGCAATCAGGAACACCAAGCCCAGCACCATAAAAGCGATACGCTGGGAAATACATAGCGGGCATGGCTCGAGGTTATGTTTAGTCTGGATGTATAGCCCAAATCCAACCAGTCCAAAGCTGGCAATAAAACCCAGGAAATATCCAGTACGGCCGGAAAAAAGTTTGTTCAGTGTATTCATCAGTTCTGCTCTTATAATATCGCGCAACATTGTAACTCAGAGATACCAGGCATGGCCGATAACTCCCCCCGCGTGTTGACAGTCACCGAGCTGAATCGTTTGGCACGCGAAACACTGGAGCGCAGTTTTCCGCTGTTCTGGATATCTGGCGAGATATCGAATTTCACACGAGCCGCCTCCGGTCATTGGTACTTCTCTCTTAAAGATGCAGGTGCACAGGTACGCTGCGTCATGTTCCGTGGCCGCAACAGCTATCTGGATTTCATGCCGCGCGAGGGCGACAAGGTAGAAGCACGGGCTACTGTCACACTATATGAAGCTCGTGGTGATTTTCAGTTGACGGTAGAGTTTCTGCAACGTGCCGGGCTGGGCGCGCTGTTTGAGGCTTATGAGCGCCTCAAGGCCAAACTGCAGGCAGAAGGCTTGTTTGACGCCAGCAGGAAAAGACCAATACCTCCTCATCCGCAAACCATAGGCATCGTCACCTCTCCCGATGCTGCCGCGCTGCGCGATGTACTAACTACTCTACGCCGCAGAATGCCCAATATCCGCGTCATCATCTACCCGACACCAGTGCAGGGGAAAGGTGTTGCGACACAGATCGCCAGTGCCATCCATACGGCTAGTAAACGTGCCGAATGTGAAGTGCTGATCGTCTGCCGTGGAGGAGGCAGTATCGAAGACCTGTGGCAGTTCAATGAAGAACAAGTGGCACGTGCAATTTCGGCTTGCAGCATGCCTGTGATTTCTGGCGTTGGTCATGAGACTGACTTCACTATCGCAGACTTTGCCGCCGACCAACGCGCACCCACCCCCACAGCAGCAGCAGAACTTGCAACGCCAGACCATGCCAGTCTGATGCGCAATCTTATGGGTTACCAACAACATCTGCAACGGCTGATGCGCCAGTTGTTGAATCAGCGCATGCAACAGCTGGATTACCTTGCAAGACGCCTGCTTTCACCAACCCAGCAACTGACGCAGAAACGTCAGCAGCTACAGCAATTACAACTGCGCCTGCAGAATGGACTACAACAGCAACTAAGGAGCCAGCAACAGAAAGTTGCAGCCTTGGAAAAAAGCCTGATACACCTTAACCCGCAAGCTGTGCTGAAGCGCGGCTATGCGCTGGTGCATAACACTAATGGAGATATCGTCTATTCCAGCGATCAGTTGCAGCAGGGTCAGGAAATCAGGCTGACACTGGGCACCGGCTCAGCCATCGCCGACATCAAACAGACTGGCGAAAATTGAGCGACTATCCCACTATCAGCTGGCTTGAAAATGACCAGCCATGTGCAGCGCGCTGGCAGTCTGAGAATGGATCACCCCCACCCAAACGTGTCGTGGTGGCCAGCGACACCCTGACTGCAGACCATGCCTATCATTTGGCGTGTGAGGGCACAGCCATGCTCTGGCGTAGCGATTACCATAATGCCCGGCAACTGATGCAGGCCATGTCAAGGCGCATGGATCGCAAACCAAAAAAGCAAAAAACCACTAACATCACCGAAATATTCCATTTGCACAGACAAGCACAGGCACAACGTGCCCGCATACTGGGCATGCTGTTAATCCCTGTCAATGCGGATTTTTCTATCCCGTTGCGACGCGCACCAGATGTGAAAGAAGCCTTGATTTCAGCACATCCAGAAATTTCCACGGACTTTGTGATCTCCCTGCGTGAATTGCTAGGCATCATTGGCGCTCATGAATGGTGCAAGCATGGTGTTGAGATTCCAGCTATTGGTGCGCGGATACATCCGCATTACGGAGTCTTTTCACCAGTACGTGGCGAATATCTGCAACTACTTGCTCAGGCGCCACTGCCTTCGACTGATCTGGCATTTGATATAGGCACCGGCACTGGAGTTATTGCAGCGCTACTGGCAAAACGAGGGGTGCGCAAAGTCATCGCAACAGAGCAGGATCCGCGAGCCATTGCATGCGCAAGGGAGAACATAGAACGTCTAGGCCTGAATACTCATGTTGAAATTTTGGCACAAGACATGTTTCCGGATGGCCGCGCATCACTGATTGTCTGCAATCCGCCCTGGCTACCAGCCAAAGCCAATGCAGCCATCGAACACGCTGTGTACGACCCGGACAGCCGGATGTTGAAAGCTTTTCTTAATGGAGTATCAGCGCATCTGGAAGATAATGGCGAAGCTTGGCTCATCATATCCAATCTCGCCGAAAACCTTGGCTTGCGTGCTTCTGGTGAGCTTGAGGGCTTAATCAAGCTTGCTGGCTTATACATCGCCGACCAACTCGATATCAAACCTGTGCATGGAAAATCCACAGACAAAAATGACCCTTTACACCATGCAAGATCACAGGAAGTCACTTCATTATTCAGGCTAAAATTCCCTAAAAAAATCTAAAGAGAATCAGAATGTTGTCGATAAACAACTGGCACAGTTCTTGATTGTTTTTGGTTCATAATGAAGACATTACTTAAAAAAATAATCCCCAAAAAATCTAGCACACCACTTGATCGCCTGGCTTGGCTAAAAACCCTGGAAGACAAGGATGAAGTCGTGGTGTTGCAACAATCCGTGCAGTTTCTCAGCGCATTTTATGATGACAATAGTCTTGGTCATGCCGAAAGATTGCGTATCCTGACCAAGCTGGATCAGCTAAACCGCAAGCGGATCGAAACCCTAAGTCTGCAATACGCAGAAACCTACAGTAAAAAACCAGAAATTAACAAGGTTTTCTCGGACACAATCTACTATTACCAACGCCATTTGTTCCGTAATTATCAGCAAATCGTTGGTCTCTATTTCCAGATTGAGCACGAACTGCCGGAGAACATGCGTGCTCCGCATCTTTTGATCTGTCGTGCCTTATACGCACTGTTTGAAAGCCACAAGCTTCGCTACATGAATCTGCAATCCGCGCCGGATGGCTCGTGGAAACTGATTTTCGATTTATTCAAACTTGCCGAGAGCAAAGGCCTGAACAAGCTCTTATTCAAGTTGTACGACTCATCTCCTGCCTTGACCATCAATGACGTTTTTGCGCAGGGCTGTATGCTGGATACTTTATTTCAGGCCAATCTCAACAAGCGTCAGTTACGCATCGCCAGCTTTTTGCTGGAACGATTTCTAACGCAAGTTGAGATCAGTAAAGAAAATGATGATGAAGCATTTCTTTACTTTGTAGATTTTGCTCAAGACAAGGGTGCAAGACGTATCCGCAATATGGAAGATGGCGACTACCGGTTCTGGAAAACCGATGGTCTTTCACTCAGGATACATAAAGTTTTGGTTGCGCTGCATCTGAGAAAGCCACTCGCGGGCACCATACTCGAAAGCGTAGAAAACCACCCAGAGTTATTAAGCACCGTGATTTTTCTGGATTCCGAGTGGTCTCGCATTAACCACAAGCGGCAAAGACGCAAAGAAGATCGTAAAAAAGTATCCAAACCTGCGATCTCCATTTATGGATTTGGTGAGATTTGTGAGTATGTCAAATACTTAACTACCATCATTATCAGCAACACTAACAAAGGTTATGTTAAGAGTGAAAAATCGCTGGATGAACGTCTGCGTGCGCACAGCGTGAACCTCAATCAAACCCCTAAGAACTATTTTACAGAACCTGTTGGAGAGCCTATCACCGTCACTGATGAAAGCACCAAAGGTTTGGGATTCAAAATCAGCAAGCAAATGGGCGCTTGGTCAACACAAGGCAATCTTGTTGCAGTCACATACGAAGGCAATCGAGAAGAAATTACGCTAGGGCTGATTAAATCATCCAAGCAAATCAATACGCGTGACGTATATCTGGGTGTAGAAAAGCTTAGCACCAAGGCATTCTGGGTAGAGATGTTCCCATATAAGGAACTGGACCACAGTGGGATCGAAGCCCATTGGGGCGAAATCGATGTACTGACCGAGCAACCGATCAATTATGCCGGTCTTTATTATGTTTCCGAATTTGACCGCAAAAATGCCTCCTATATGTTCATGCCCAGAGCTGCGTACATCAAGGATGCCAAATACTTGATCAACTTGTTTGGCAAACAAAGACTGATCAAGCTGAACCATGCGATTGAAAACAAGGAAGACTGGGCATTGGTCAGCATTGATATCGATATGCACTAGTCAATCTATACAGCTAAATTTCATCGGAAATATTTGCTGCATCGCTTTCTCTTGCACTCAAGCAGCCACGGAAGGCGTAAAATAAGCCTAATCCAATTGTTGAGCACTCTGCATGACATCATCACATGTAGCCAAGTCCAGCCTTCCTGCGCTGGCCCTGGCAGCGCTAGGCGTAGTTTATGGCGATATCGGTACCAGCCCCCTGTACACGATGAAAGAAGTTTTCGCAGTCAGCCCCCACCCGGTTCCACTTACGACTGAAAACATCTTCGGTATCCTTTCCCTGATCGTCTGGGCGTTGATCATGGTGGTCTCCGTAAAATATGTTGCCTTCATTATGCGTGCCGACAACCGTGGCGAAGGCGGCATCATGGCCCTGCTGGCGCTTGCCAGCCGCAATGTGGCTGACGATCCGGGCAAACAGCGGATGATCTTGCTAATCGGGATATTAGGCGCTTGCATGTTTTATGCAGACGGGATGATTACCCCCGCGATTTCGGTGCTTTCAGCAGTAGAAGGTCTGGAAGTCGCAGCCCCCAAGCTGCACCAAATGATTGTGCCTATTACACTGCTGGTTATCTTGGCTTTGTTCTGGGTACAAAACAAAGGCACAGCGCTGGTGGGCGCTTTTTTTGGGCCAGTCATGCTGCTTTGGTTCAGTACCCTGGGTGCTCTGGGCATCATCAACATCCTGCATGAACCTATGGTGCTGAAGGCCTTAAACCCGATTTATGCCATCCATTTCTTCGAGTCTAGCCCATGGATCGCATTCGTTGCACTAGGCTCCGTCGTACTTGCGGTGACAGGCACTGAAGCGCTTTATGCAGACATGGGGCACTTTGGCCGCAAGCCGATACGTTTAGCCTGGTTCGGCTTTGTATTGCCAGCGCTAGTGCTTAACTACTTTGGTCAGGGTGCGCTAATCCTGCACGACCCTGAGGCCGTCAAAAACCCGTTCTATCTGCTGGCACCGGAGTGGATGCTCTACCCGCTGATTGTTCTTGCCACTCTGGCAACCGTTATCGCGTCACAAGCAGTGATTTCCGGCGCATTCTCGGTATCACGTCAGGCGCTGCAGCTAGGTTTCATCCCTCGTATGTTGGTGTTGCATACGTCAGAAAAGCAGCAAGGCCAGATTTACATGCCAGCAGTCAACTGGGGCTTGATGCTTGCTGCCATGGCGCTAGTAATAGGAT
>CAYXMC010000071.1:0-7564 GCA_964466095.1 uncultured Methylophilaceae bacterium
AGAGCCGACCAGTAGACCAATCAACCTGAATCAACATATCCAGAAAAGGATCACTAACTGGTTGGCGTGTAGATAACTTGAGAATCGGCGTGCCATCGGGCTTTTTGCCTATCTCAATTTTAATAGCATTGTGTACAGCAGGCCGTTCCAGGCCTTGTACGGTGTAAGCTTCCTCTGGCGCAATCGCGGCACTGAGAGAGGACAATTCGTCTGGGCTGGTGGATAGGAGTTCTATCTCGGCATTCAACGGCTCACCCAAACCTGAAATGACTGACAATTTGCCCAAACCTGCTGCATCTGCAGCAAAAGGCATTAATGCGAGACATACAGCGAGTGAAATTCGTTTTAATTTCGACTGGTGCACTATCCTACCCTTATTGAACTTTTTAATAGCTTTATTAAGCTAACATCAAATAGTTAGAGTTGCAAGCTCACATCGTACATTATATTTATGTGCTATGTTAAATTATGTAAAAGCTTTAAATTCAACAGCTCAGGCTTCTACCAATATCTTCAGCATACGACGCAAAGGCTCAGCCGCTCCCCATAGCAACTGATCACCCACGGTAAAGGCAGAAAGGTATTCTGGTCCCATATTCAACTTACGCAAACGTCCCACAGGAGTGGTCAGAGTGCCAGTCACAGCGGCTGGAGTTAGTGCTTTCATGCTAGCCTCGCGCTCATTCGGCACAACCTTGGCCCACTGATTGGCGTTAGCGAGCATACTATTGATATCGTCCAGCGGCACATCTTTCTTGAGTTTGATAGTCAAGGCTTGCGAGTGGCAACGCATAGCACCAATACGCACACACAAACCATCAATCAACACAGGATTGGCTTCACGACCGAGGATTTTGTTGGTTTCAACGCCACCCTTCCACTCTTCCTTGCTCTGGCCATTACCCAGATCTTTATCGATCCACGGGATCAGACTACCAGCCAGAGGGACACCAAAATGTGCAGTTGGGAAATGTTCATCACGCAAGGTGCCAGCTACTTCACGGTCGATATCGAGAATCGCTGAAGCCGGATCACTCAAGAGATCACTCGCCACACGGTGCGCTTCGCCCATCTGTTTGAGCAGTTCACGCATATTCTGTGCGCCAGCACCAGAGGCAGCCTGATAAGTCATGGAGGTAGCCCACTCCACCAAATCTTCCCTGAATAGGCCATTCAAAGCCATCAGCATCAGGGAAACAGTACAGTTACCACCTATCCAGTTTTTGCCACCATTGGCCAGAGCATCCTGGATCACCTGCATATTGACTGGATCAAGGATAATCACGGCATCTTTTTCCATACGGAGGGTAGAAGCCGCGTCTATCCAATGCCCATTCCAACCATCTGCTCGCAGCTTGGAGAAAATCTCGGTAGTGTAGTCACCGCCCTGACAGGAAACGATCACATCCATTGCCTTGAGTTCGGCGATGCTTTTAGCATCTTTCAGAGGCGGGATATCCTTACCGACATCCGGACCTTTACCGCCCGGGGTAGATGTGGTGAAGAACACTGGTTCGATATTGGCAAAGTCTTGCTCTTCACGCATACGTTGCATGAGCACAGAACCCACCATACCGCGCCAACCGATAAAACCTACTCTTAGCATTTTGAATTCCCAGTTTTAAATTTAGAGGGCGGCTACTACCGCATCACCCATTTCGGAACAACTGACTTTGCGAGTTCCCTCAGTATAAATATCGGCCGTTCTGTACCCATCAGCCAGGGCCCTTTTCACAGCATTTTCCACACGTTGCGCATTGGGCTCATCATTGAAGCTATAACGCAACATCATGGCGGCAGAAAGAATGGTTGCCAGCGGATTGGCAATATTTTTACCGGCGATATCTGGAGCAGATCCATGACTAGGCTCGTACATACCCTTGTTGTTCTGATCCAGCGATGCAGAAGGCAACATACCAATAGAACCGGTCAACATTGAGGCTTCATCAGAGAGAATGTCACCAAAGATATTGCCAGTAACCATCACATCAAATTGCTTGGGCGCTCGAATCAGCTGCATAGCAGCATTATCTACATACATGTGGCTCAGCTCGACTTCAGGATATTCCTTGGACACTTCTATCATCACCTGGCGCCATAGCTCAGTCGTCTCCAGCACGTTGGCCTTGTCCACGGAACAGACTTTCTTGTTACGCTTCATCGCGATACCAAATGCCACATGCGCAATACGACGAATCTCGGATTCGCTGTAACGCATGGTATTGATACCTTCGCGTTCGCCATTTTCCAAGGTGGAGATACCACGTGGCTGGCCAAAATAGATATCTCCAGTCAGTTCACGCACAATCATGATGTCCAGACCTGCAACTACTTCAGGCTTTAATGTGGAAGCCGAAGCCAGTTCCGGATACAGCAATGCAGGACGCAGATTGGCAAACAGGTTTAGTTCCTTGCGTATACGCAACAGACCACGCTCCGGACGTTTATCGCGTGGCAAAGTATCGTATTTCCAATCGCCAACTGCACCCAGCAAGACAGCATCAGACTCCTTGGCAAGTTTAAGCGTCGCATCTGGCAAAGGGTCTCCAGCTGCTTCATAGCCAGCGCCACCGATAGGTGCTTCTGTCATTTCAAGTCCAATATTTAGCGCATTCAACACCTTTATGGCTTGTGCAACAATTTCTGGGCCGATGCCATCACCCGGCAATACTGCAATCTTCATGTTTCTGTTTTCCTGAAAATAAATTCTTGAGGGGCTAGTTATACAACCAAGGCTGTGCGGCCTTATGATTGGCTTCAAATGCTTTGATCTTATCCTGATGCTGCATAGTCAAACCGATGTCATCCAGACCATTCAAAAGGCAATGCTTGCGGAATGGATCCACCTCAAAACTGAATGACTGACCACTTGGCGTTGTAACTGTTTGTGCTCCGAGGTCAATATGCAGTTGGTAGCCAACTGCGGCCTCCACTTCAGTGAACAGTTGGTCAACAACGTCTGCAGACAGCACGATAGGCAACATGCCATTCTTAAAGCAGTTATTAAAGAAAATATCTGCAAAACTTGGGGCAATCACAGAGCGGAAACCGTAGTCTTCCAACGCCCAAGGCGCATGCTCACGGCTCGACCCACAGCCGAAATTTTCGCGCGTCAGTAATACGGAGGCGCCTTGATATCTTGGAAAGTTCAAGACAAAGTCCGGATTCAAGGGACGTGTGCTGTTATCCATACCCGGCTCGCCATGGTCTAGATAACGCCACTCATCAAAGGCATTCGGCCCAAAACCGGAACGCTTGATAGATTTCAGGAATTGCTTAGGGATAATGGCATCGGTATCAACATTGGCGCGATCCAACGGCACAACCAACCCAGTCACTGTTGTAAAAGCTTGCATCATTCAACTCGCTATTTTGTGGATTTCTGTACGGCTTCGCCGGCTTTTTCCAGATCTTTACCCAAACCGTTTACCGTGTTGCAACCAGCAAGCATCACTGCACCCAGCAACAGAAAAAATGCAACAACCTTATTCATACAATTCCCTTTCAGGCAAAAGTTCTGACATCAACAAAATGACCAGCAACCGCTGCTGCTGCTGCCATTTCCGGGCTAACTAGATGTGTACGCCCGCCCTGGCCTTGACGTCCCTCAAAATTGCGGTTGGAGGTTGAAGCACAACGCTCACCTGGCTCCAGTCTATCGGCATTCATGGCAAGACACATGGAGCAGCCAGGCTCACGCCATTCAAAACCAGCCTCCTTGAATATCTTGTCCAGTCCCTCTTGCTCAGCTTGCGCTTTAACCAGCCCAGAACCCGGAACAACCAGCGCCAGTTTCACATTACTGGCAATCCGCTTGCCATTGGCTACTGCTGCAGCGGCACGCAGGTCTTCAATCCGAGAGTTGGTGCAAGAGCCGATGAACACCTTATCGATATTGATCTGCTCAATCGGGGTATTGGGCTGCAAGCCCATGTATTGCAAGGCACGCTCCCAATCGCCACGCTGAACCTCGTTCTTGGCATCTTTGGGATCTGGCACTCTGCCATCTACCCCCACTACCATTTCTGGGGAGGTCCCCCAAGTGACCTGGGGCTTGATGTCCTCAGCTTTAAGTTCTACCACTGCATCAAACTTGGCACCTTGATCACTGTGTAAAGTGCGCCAATAAGCAACAGCAGCCTCCCATTGTTCAGCCTTTGGCGCGTATGGGCGCCCTTTGACGTAATTAATGGTTGTATCATCGACTGCTACCATGCCTGCACGAGCACCTGCTTCAATTGCCATGTTGCATAAGGTCATGCGGCCTTCCATGCTCAAACCGCGAATCGCGGAACCTGCAAATTCAATGGCATAGCCGGTACCACCAGCGGTACCAATTTTGCCGATAATGGCAAGTGCAATATCTTTAGCCGTGACCCCAGCGCCCAAATCACCCTCGACCAACACCTGCATGGCTTTGGACTTTTTCTGCACCAAGCACTGAGTTGCCATCACATGCTCAACCTCGGAGGTACCAATACCATGGGCAAGCGCACCAAAGGCCCCGTGCGTGCTGGTATGGGAATCACCGCACACGACGGTCATGCCAGGTAAAGTGGCGCCCTGCTCTGGGCCGATCACATGAACAATACCCTGACGGCTATCATTCATCTTGAACTCGGTCACACCAAATTCAGCACAGTTTTTGTCCAGCGTCTCTACCTGGGTACGCGAAATCGGATCAGCAATACCTGCGCTACGGTCAGTCGTCGGCACGTTATGATCTGGCACAGCCAGAATCGAATTAATACGCCAGAGTTTGCGCCCAGCGAGTTTCAGTCCCTCAAAAGCCTGCGGACTGGTTACTTCATGCACCAGATGTCTGTCGATGTAAATCAGGGCAGCACCATTCTCTTCGTGCACCACATGGGAATCGAACAATTTGTCGTACAACGTCTTTGCTGACATATCAACCTTTTAAAACTTTTCAACCTTCAAACTTAATCGCGAAAATTACCAAACTGCAAAGGAAAATCTGTGACTGATTTGCGGACAAATGCAATCGCCTCTTGCAACACGTCACGCTTAGCCCCGGTCACACGTACTTCATCGCCCTGAATACTGGCTTGCACCTTGAGCCCACTATCTTTCAGCAGCTTGACGATTTTCTTTGCAAGCTCAGTATCAATACCAGCCTTGATTTTTAGTACTTGCTTGACTTTGTTACCGGAGATTTTCTGTACATCCTGATGATCAAGGCGCTTGGCACTGTCTGCCTCTTTTTTTTCCATAGCGGGCAACAAAATATCCTTGATCTGGTCAAGCTGAAAATCCGAATCACCGAAAAGAGTGATCAAGCTGTCTTTCTCATTGAGCTCAACCTTGGCGCTGGTACCCTTGAAATCATATCGGTTCGTGATCTGGCGACCAGCCACATCAATCGCGTTCTTCAACGCAACCATGTCAACTTCGGAAGAAATATCAAAAGATGGCATATTCAATTCCTCTAACAGAAACAACTGGCTGAGAGATGGGCATCTTGTTCAAGGCACAAGTTTGCAAGCATTACATTCAGATAAGACAAGCGCGTAACGTAGAACAAGAAAGCAAAACTAGCCGAACTATTCGAAGTGGCAGACGTAGTCCAGAGTCTCAACCGTCTCAATATCAAAACTGGAATTGCCAGGCACAGTGAACTTCTCACCTGCAGAATAGGTATGCCAGACTTCCTCACCTTTCAGGCGGACCTTGCAAACACCAGCGTTGATTTCCATCAGCTCCGGGGAGCCAGTATTAAAAGTCAGCGTGCTAGGAAAAATCACTCCAACGGTACAGCGGGTACCATTGGGAAACATGACCGTGTGACTGACACACTTGCCATCGAAATAGACATTTGCTTTTTTCTTGACGCTGACATTATCAAATTGAGCCATTTTGCATTACCTTAAATTTTTTTAATCAATCTTTAATTATCCCAGAAAACCACTGCCCTACCAAGCAAGACCAGACTGCAAGGTAAAGCTATCCTTACTTTTTTTCCAACACCTGCGCCGCCTTCAGGCAAAGGATGGTGAGCGAGAGCACAAGCGTGATTGCATTGGCGACAACAACCGGCGCACTATGGATGACAACACCATACACCAGCCACAAAGCCACGCCCAATGTGAAAAGAGCATACATAGGCAGTGATATCCCGGATAAATCCCGGGTCGTCCAAGACTTCCAGGCTTGTGGCACAAATGCTGTTGTTGTCAAAAATGCCGCAACATAGCCTGTCAAATCCATCAGCTGCTGATCCATATTAACCCCAATAAAAAAGCCTTGAGTGCCTGTTAAACAAGCATCTCAAGGCTAGTGCTTGATGATGCTGTATTAGCTCTTTTTGTTACGCAGGTTGGCTGCAATACGCATACGCAGCGCATTCAGCTTGATAAAACCACCCGCATCCTTCTGGTCGTATGCACCTTTATCATCTTCAAAAGTTGCAATCGTCGGGTCGAACAGAGAGTCTGACTTACTGTCACGACCCGCAACAATCACGTTACCTTTATAGAGCTTGAGGCGCACCCAACCATTGACAGACTTCTGTGTATGATCAATCAGCGTCTGGATAGCCAGACGCTCAGGGCTCCACCAATAGCCGTTATAAATCATGCTGGCATAACGTGGCATCAGGTCATCTTTAAGATGCGCGACTTCACGGTCCAGTGTGATGGATTCAATCGCACGGTGAGCCTTGAGCATAATGGTACCGCCTGGGGTTTCATAACAACCACGAGATTTCATGCCAACAAAGCGGTTCTCCACCAAGTCCAGACGTCCAATACCATGCTTGCCACCCAGTTGATTCAAATTTGCCAGTAATTCGTGCGGCTTCATGGCAACCCCATTCAAAGATACCGGGTCACCGTTCACATATTCAATGTCCAAATATTCGGCCGCATCTGGAGCCTTTTCAGGGCTGACTGTCCAGCGCCACATGTCTTCTTCTGCCTCAGCTGCCGGGTTTTCCAGATGACGACCTTCATAACTGATATGCAACAAGTTGGCATCCATACTGTATGGGCTCCCGCCCTGCTTATGCTTCATATCAACAGGGATACCGTGCTGTTCGGCATAAGCCAGCAGCTTTTCACGGCTCAACAAATCCCATTCACGCCATGGAGCGATAATCTGGATATTCGGGTTCAGGGCGTATGCCCCTAGTTCGAACCGCACCTGATCATTGCCTTTGCCTGTAGCGCCGTGAGAGATGGCATCAGCTTTAGTTTCTGCGGCAATTTCAATCAAACGTTTGGCGATCAGCGGACGAGCAATCGAGGTGCCAAGCAGGTATTCGCCTTCGTAGATGGTATTGGCGCGGAACATCGGGAATACGAAATCACGCACAAACTCTTCGCGCAGATCATCGATATAGATTTCCTTGACGCCAAATTTCTTGGCTTTTTCGCGTGCAGGCTCTAGCTCTTCGCCCTGTCCCAGATCAGCCGTAAATGTCACCACCTCACACTGATAGGTATCCTGCAACCATTTAAGGATTACGGAAGTATCCAGGCCACCTGAATACGCTAATACTGCTTTCTTTACTCCACTCATTACTTCACCTGTTCAATCAATATTTAAT
>CAYXMC010000072.1:0-7472 GCA_964466095.1 uncultured Methylophilaceae bacterium
ATAGTTCTGGCTCTTGCAGCACCACTTACCCTGCTGGCAGCAGAGACTCCAACTAATCTGGAGCCATTGCCAGATGTTCCTCCCCCGCCCGCCGGGTTGAGTCAGGATGATGTGGTTGAGCCGCAAGTGACTATCGTCAAAAAGGGCGAAGATACTGTTGAAGAGTATCGTGTGAATGGCGAACTTTACATGATGAAAGTGACACCGCCGCATGGTGTGCCTTATTACCTGATGAAGGAAGACGAGAACAGCGGCTGGTCTCGTATGGATGGCCCAACAGCACCTTTGGTTATCCCGAAGTGGGTGTTGTTTAATTTCTAATCTGCTAAGAGGGCGTAAGCCCTCTTAAAGCTTCTATGTCTGTATTTACTACCGTTACTCTTGAACAACTGCGAGCTTGGCTTGCCGATTATTCTCTTGGCGAGTTGCAAGGCCTGCAGGGCATTGCAGCCGGCATTACCAATACTAATTATTTTGTGACTACCAGCACTGGCCGCTACGTGCTGACGCTGTTTGAGAAAAATGATGCAGATGAACTGCCTTATTTTCTCGACCTGATGGCGCATCTGGCTGAACGCGGGATTCCCTGCCCACATCCGGTAGCGCAGAACAACGGCGCCAGGTTAGGCATGCTGAACGGCAAGCCAGCGGCACTGGTGAGTTGCCTCAAGGGCAAGGATATTGAAAATCCGACTGTAGCGCAGTGTGCTGAGGTGGGGCGTGTTCTCGCCAAAATGCATGTGGCCGGGCAAAGTTTTGATGCTGCCGGCAAGAATGCGCGGGGGGCTGACTGGCGTGTGGCGACAGCTGCAAGCGTGCGTGATCTACTCAGCGAAGCTGATCGTCAGATGCTGGATGCCGAGCTGGCATTCGAGACAGGCTTTAATATAGACAGCCTGCCTACGGGCGTGATTCATGCTGACTTGTTTCGCGATAACGTGTTGTTTGACGGCGAGCAACTGGGTGGCTTGATTGACTTTTACTATGCCTGCGAAGATGCGCTGCTTTACGATGTGGCGATCGCGGCCAACGATTGGTGTGTGCAGGCTGATGGAAATTTTGACATGGCACGCCTGCAGGCGCTGCTTCGTGCCTACCATGCCGAGCGACCTTTCACACAGGCAGAGTTCGCGGCCTGGTCTGGTGTGTTGCGCAAGGCGGCATGTCGCTTCTGGTTATCCCGTTTGTATGATTTTCACTTTCCACAAGAAGGTGAATTGACCCACGCCAAAGACCCGAATCATTTTCGTAACATCCTCGGCTTGCGTATCAGCCACGGACAGGATGTAATGACGCTATAACACTTTGATTTTCAGTAAAGAAAGATCTTCATGACTATGCAGGTAGAGGCGCACGCAGCCAGCGCAGCAGATGGCTGGAAATGGATTGCTCAGGGCTTTGGGTTATTTCGCCGCAACCCCATGATGTGGCTGGTACTGTTTATCATTTATCTCTTGGTGGGTGTGGCTTTGACCTTGGTCCCCATGATAGGCCCCATCATCCTCAATATTCTCGCGCCTGTGTTTGTAGCAGGCTTCATGGCTGGCTGCCGTGCTTTGGATCAGCATGAAGAACTGGAGATCAATCACCTGTTCGCTGGCTTCAAGCACAACACCAGCCAGCTGGTGACAGTCGGTGGGCTTTATCTGGCGGGCATCATTATTATTGTCGGCATCATGTTCTCTGGGGTTGATCATGACACTATGCAGGCGCTATTTGCTGGAGAGAAACTGACAACCGCGCAAGCCGAGGCGCTGGTGCAAGGGGGTTTTCTGACCTATATGCTAATAGGGGCAGGCATGATCATACCGCTGATGATGGCATACTGGTTTGCACCTGTGCTGGTGGCATTTCACGACATGAAAGCGGTTGCAGCGATGAAGCTCAGCTTCAAGGCTAGTCTGCGCAATATCCTGCCGTTCTTTGTCTATAGCTTGATTGCCATGGTTTTGCTGATTGTTGCGGCAATCCCTTTTGGTTTGGGCATGCTGATCATGATCCCTACCATGATGGCTTCACTTTATACGAGCTATAAGGATATCTTTACGATAACCGAAGTGGCTGCCTCATAGGCTAGACTGCTTCCAGTTTTGCGTACTCCAGCATCAGCCACTTCAGGCCCTCGCGCCCAAAATTTACCTGTATGCGCAGATCGCTGGCATTGCCTTCGTAACTGACTACTACTCCCTGGCCGAATTTGCTGTGTGAAACGGCCTGGCCGATTTTCCATGGCATGGCGTTTTTTTGCTCGCTACTCTGGTGTTTGCTCATCATGGCTGGCAGTTCGTTGTAATCCCTGCCCATGCTGGCTTTTGCAGCTGGTTTTGCATTCAGGCGCTTCAGTAATTGGTCTGGAATCTCATCCAGAAAACGTGATGCAATGCCATAGCGTACCTGCCCATGCAGCATCCGGCTTTGCGCCAGACTGAGGTATAGCCGTTGCCGCGCACGTGTCACGGCGACATACATGAGTCGTCGTTCTTCTTCCAGGCCATTGCTCTCATACATGCTGTTCTCATGTGGGAAAAGGCCTTCTTCCAGTCCGCCAATAAACACAGCCTTGAACTCCAGACCTTTGGCTGAGTGTACGGTCATCAATTGCAATGCATCGGAGCCTACATCTGCCTGATGCTCCCCAGCTTCTAAGCTGGCAAAACTGAGAAAATCGACAAGCGTGTTTTCGCCATCGTTGTTATTGATAAAAGTGACGGCTGCAGACACAAGTTCTTCCAGATTGGCGATACGATCTTCGCCTTCCTTCTCGGTTTGGTAGTGTGCTTTCAAGCCTGATAGCGTGGTGGCCAGCTCTACCATCTCGGGCAGGGTCAGGCCTATGGCTTCTTCCTGCATCTGTTTGATCAGTGCAACAAAACCATCTAGTCCTTTGCCCGGTTTGCCATTGCCAACTTTGTTAATGGCCGCCTGCCAGAGGCTGCATTCTTCCAGACGTGCCGCTTCCTGTAACTGCTCCAAGCTGCGTGCGCCGATACCGCGGGTGGGGAAATTGATGACACGTAGCAAGGCGGTATCATCTTCCGGGTTGCCGATCAGGCGCAGATAAGCCATGGCGTGTTTGATTTCGGCGCGCTCGAAGAAGCGCAGGCCGCCATAGACCCGATAAGGGATATTGGCAGAGAATAGCGCATGCTCAATCACACGTGATTGCGCGTTGGAACGATAAAGCATGGCAATGTCATTCAGTGCCCAGCCTTCCTTATGCAGCATTTTCACTTCGTCAACGATAAAACTCGCTTCATCCAGATCGTTATATGCTTCATAGACGCGTACCGGTTCACCAGCACCCGCAGCCGTCCATAGGTTCTTGCCGAGACGGTTGCGGTTATGCGTGATAATGGCATTCGCTGCATCGAGGATATTGCTGTGTGAGCGGTAGTTTTGCTCGAGCTTGACGATGTTCTGCACGGAAAAATCCTGCTCGAAGTCGCGCATGTTGCCAACGCGTGCCCCGCGGAAGGCATAGATGGATTGGTCGTCATCACCAACCGCAAAGATTGAATTGCCTTGGCCCGCCAGCAGTTTTAGCCACAAGTATTGCAGGCGATTGGTATCTTGGAATTCATCGACCAGAATGTATTTGAACCGGCTTTGGTAGTGCTGGCGGATATTGGCATCGCGGCTTAATAGCTCATAACAGCGCAATAGTAACTCGGCAAAGTCCACCACACCTTCGCGCTGGCATTGCTTGTCGTATTCCTCGAAGATCTCACGCATGCGCTGCGAGTGTGCGTCATAGGCATCTACACTATGCGCACGCAGGCCTTCTTCCTTGCAGCTGTTGATATAGCCCATGACTTGTTTAGGCGGAAATTTCTCATCATCCACATTCATGACTTTCATCAAGCGCTTGATGGCAGAAAGCTGGTCTGCGGTATCTAGAATCTGGAACGTGGAGGGTAGTAAGGCCTCTCTGTGATGAGCGCGCAATAGCCGGTTGCAGAGTCCATGGAAGGTACCTACCCACATACCGCGCGTGTTGATGGGCATCATTGCGGTCAGGCGTGTCAGCATCTCCTTGGCGGCTTTGTTCGTGAATGTGACCGCCAGCAGGCCGGTGGGTGAGACTTGCTCGGTCTGGATCAGCCAGGCAATTCTGGTAGTCAATACGCGAGTTTTGCCACTACCGGCGCCAGCCAGGATCAATGCAGATTGAGCGGGTAATGTAACGGCTTCTAGCTGCTTTTCGTTAAGTCCGGAAAGTATGGAGTCTGGTGGAGTTGTCATGCTGCAATTATCGCAGGTCGACAGAGCTTCGAGAACAGCAGAAATTGGAATTGATGAACTGCGTTGTAAAAAGCGGTTTTATCTTGGAACTAAAAACAAAAAGGCTGTGTCATATTTGCACGACGACGTTAATCGTCCCCCGCTTCTCCTCCCTGGGCGGGGAGCCTTATCTGATGAGGCTATTTGTACCCCGATTTTAATCCCCTTAATCGGGGTTTTTTTTGCCTGTAGCTTTTGTTAAATGGCTGTCGGGTGAATTGCAGTATAAACGGAAAGTTTCTGAATTGTAAATAATTGTAAGAATTTTTTACAAAGACGTTTTTCTGAGCCGAATCAAATAAAAAGCCCCGCTTCAGCGGGGCTTTTTATTACTTAAGCTAAAGCTAACAAAACTCAAAGCAGCTTTTACATCATGCCGCCCATGCCACCCATACCGCCCATGTCTGGCATTGCAGGAGCATCTTCCTTAGGCAGTTCTGCCACCATGCAATCAGTAGTCAGCATCAGGCCAGCAACAGAAGCAGCATTTTGCAATGCAGAACGGGTTACCTTGGTTGGGTCGAGCACGCCCATTTCAACCATGTCGCCATAGGTTTCGTTAGCAGCATTGAAGCCATAGTTACCAGAACCAGCAGCTACGTTGTTCACTACTACAGATGGCTCAACACCAGCGTTGGAAACGATCTGGCGCAGTGGTTCTTCTACAGCGCGCAGAACAATCTTCACACCAGCGTCTTGGTCCAGATTGTCACCCTTGACCTTGGCGATAGCAGCGCGTGCACGCAGCAGCGCAACGCCACCACCAGCCACGATACCTTCTTCAACGGCGGCGCGAGTTGCGTGCAATGCATCTTCAACACGTGCTTTCTTTTCCTTCATTTCGATTTCGGTAGTAGCGCCAACCTTGATGACGGCAACACCGCCAGCCAGCTTGGCTACACGCTCTTGCAGTTTTTCACGGTCGTAATCGCTGGTGGATTCTTCGATTTGCTTCTTGATTTGTTCGATACGAACCTTGATGTTGCCTTCAGCACCAGCACCATCAATGATGGTGGTGTTTTCTTTGCCTACCTCGATACGTTTGGCTTGACCCAGTTCGTTCAGGGTTACCTTTTCCAGGCTCAGGCCAACTTCTTCAGCAATCACGGTACCGCCGGTCAGGATTGCGATATCTTCCAGCATGGCTTTACGACGGTCACCAAAGCCAGGTGCCTTGACTGCAACAGTCTTCAGGATGCCGCGGATGTTGTTAACAACCAGCGTAGCCAATGCTTCGCCTTCGATATCTTCAGCGATGATCAGCAGAGGACGGCCAGCCTTGGCAACTTGTTCCAGAGTTGGCAGCAAGTCGCGGATGTTGGAAATCTTCTTGTCGAATAGCAGGATGAATGGGTTGTCCAGCAGAGCGATTTGACGCTCTTGGTTGTTGATGAAGTATGGAGACAAGTAACCGCGGTCAAATTGCATACCTTCTACTACGTCCAGTTCGTTTTGCAGGCCGGAACCGTCTTCAACGGTGATTACGCCTTCTTTACCTACCTTGTCCATTGCATCAGCAATGATCTGGCCGATGGAAGTGTCGGAGTTAGCGGAGATGGAGCCAACCTGCGCAATTTCCTTGCTGGTGGTACATGGCTTGGACATTGCCTTCAGTTCGCCGATAGCAGCTTCAACTGCCTTGTCGATGCCGCGCTTCAGATCCATCGGGTTCATGCCGGCAGCAACAGATTTCATGCCTTCACGGATGATGGCTTGAGCCAGCACGGTAGCAGTAGTCGTACCGTCACCAGCAATGTCAGAAGTCTTGGAAGCAACTTCTTTCACCATTTGTGCGCCCATGTTCTCGAACTTATCCTTCAGTTCGATTTCCTTGGCAACAGATACACCGTCCTTGGTGATGGTTGGGGCGCCGAAAGAGCGCTCCAGTACAACGTTACGGCCTTTAGGGCCCAGAGTTACCTTAACAGCGTTGGCGAGAACGTTCACGCCATTGGTCATTTTTTGGCGAACTTCATCGCCGAAACGTACGTCTTTAGCAGCCATTGTTTAATTCTCCTAAATTACTTGTGTTCTTGAATTCGCGGGACAGGCAATTAAGCCTCGACAACGCCCATGATGTCTTCTTCGCGCATCACCAGTACTTCATCGCTGCCAACCTTAACGGTTTGGCCAGCGTATTTGCCGAACAGCACCTTGTCGCCAACCTTTACATCCAGAGCAATCAATTTGCCTTGGTCGTCTTTCTTGCCTGGGCCGACTGCAATAACTTCACCTTGATCTGGCTTTTCAGTGGCAGTGTCAGGGATCACGATGCCGGAAGCAGTAGTGCGCACTTCTTCTACGCGCTTAACAATCACGCGATCGTGCAAAGGACGAATTTTCATGAGATATCTCCTAAAAAATTTGAGTACAAAATTAATTTGCTACAGAAATGTCGAAACCGTGCATGAGTTGTTAGCACTCATGACTATAGAGTGCTAATGATAGGGGTATGGTCATTGTTTTTCAAGAGTGGGGTTTAGAATTTATCAGATGCTATTTAACTTAAAGTTTTTGCAAATTAAGTTAAGGCATACGCCGATACAGGTGTTTGCTCGGTTTCAGGATTGAAATAAACAGCTTTCACCAGTTAATGAAATTCTAATAAACCAACCCGTGTATCGACCTTGAATCTTGTTTTATCCAAAATTTGATATGGCGAAACTTAACCTTGTTACTCCAGATGCATCTTTGCAACCATCGACAAAACAAAACCAGCGGCTACATACAACCAATTTGGAGGCTATAAACAGCCATATTAATCTTGACCATCTGGATTTTAAGAAAAAATTCTATTATTTTCATATAGATAAGAAAATTATTTCGCAAGGAATGTTTGTTGCAATTTATAAATAATTTTTAATCAATTGTATTTCGCTATCGGGCGCTACTTGTAAAGATAATGCGGAATATGCGCTGGAATTATTTATGGATTGGTATGGAATAGATTTACGCTGGGCATATGCTAATTTGCTACCAGCAATTTGCCAGCAGACTAAAAGTATCCATTTGGCGCAAGATATTCTTCATGATGCGTTATTGCGTTATGCGTTGCTGGATAACTTTAAAACTATCCTATGTCCGCATGCTTATTTGCGGAAAGTTGTTAATTCCATTCTGGTTGATAATTACAGGCATACCAAACAATTTGTCTCGTTAAACGCTGATAAGTCTGATAAAGATAGAGATGA
>CAYXMC010000073.1:0-7459 GCA_964466095.1 uncultured Methylophilaceae bacterium
GGCAGCTTGAGCTAGACGTGGTAGCGGAAGGCGTTGAAACCAGTGCTCAAGCATCATTTCTGCATGCGAAATCAGGCAGCATCATTTACCAAGGCTACTTGTTTGGCAAGCCTGAGCAAGCTGACCACTGGCTCAAAGAGAATTTGTCACACTAGCCAGCAAAACTCAGGCAAAAGTATTGACCAGTCCTTCCAGAGCTCTGCTACGCGAAACTGTTGCTGAGCCCGGATTTGCAGCTTCCTGAGCTGACACACCAGCTTGATTACCTGCCCGGCTCTGGCTCATTTGCTGACGCGCCTGCTCAGCCTGTTCAAATCCGGATTTCTGCTGGTTACCAGCACTGACATTGGTCTGACCTAATTCAATACCGGATTGCTTCATCATTTCACGCAGCGTTTCCACTCCGTTTTGCAGAGCCTGACGTACATCAGCGTTATCCGAGATAAAGGTAGTATCAGCGTATTCATTATTCACGTTGATCACCACTTGCACGGGCCCCAGATCTGGCGGGTTCAAGGTCAGGGTCGCTGACTGCTCAGCCCCACCAACCATCCAGACCACCTTCTGGCTGATCTCTTTATCCCATCCGGCTGAGCCAAAATAGGTATTGATATTGTTGGATTGCGGCATAGCTTCAGTCTGGGTTTGTTGCAACTGAGCCAATGTAGTGGGTGCCATGGCAGCTACAGTCGGTGCCTGCATCTCGGCCACCTTGGCGAGACTGTTGCTCAGGTTACGCGCAAAATCCTGACCATCCTCCATCACTTTTTGCAAATTGCCGCCTGATACAGGGCTGCCATCATCAACCACTGTCAGCGGCTGTTGATTAGCCTCGGCATCTGGCAGGGCTTCTGCAGCAACCCGGTGTTTGGCTTCATGCCTTGCTACCGGCACAGCCTGTGCCCCGGTCTGCGCCACACTGGTAGCTGCTGACTCTGCAGTATCAGTACTTGCGGCGTTTTCAAGCTTGTTGCTGACTGGCGCAGCCACTGGTGCCGCAATCACGTTAGCTGTGTTCGCACTGGCGGCACCCACCTGCGGTACAACCTCAGCAACAACAGTGTCGGCTGTCACTTCTTTTTCAGTCTTGATCTCGGCCTTGCCTTCGGTCAGGCCAAGCTGAGCTGGATCAATCACGCCTGATGCTTGCACTTCAGTATTGATGACCAGATTGCTGTCTGTCGCAGCTGCAGCTGCAATCTCGGCTTTTACTTCTTTCACATCTCTGGCAGCCTTGCCTTGCAGCTTTTCAGCATCGCCCTCGGCGCTGGTCTTAATCTGTTTGGAAAAGATGTCCTTGAATGACGGCATCTCATCCCCGGCCATATCTGCAGCAATGCTGGCAACATTCTTGACGTTAGGTACAGCCTTAATCAGTGGGTTGGCGGTATTCTTGGCGGCGATATTATTCATGGTCGTTTCCTGTCTTTTTAGGAGTGTGCGAGTCTTTTAGAGCGGGACGCAAATTCGTCCATCATCTTCTGGTCGCGCTTGGATTCGATCACATAAGCACGACGCTGCGATCTTTCCGAAAGCACGTCGTAAGAGAGCTTCTTCTTCTGGCACTCCTGCCACAAGCCCATGTGATGTTTAACATTACGGGAAAAGCTTTCAATGATCTGCTCCTGACCGGAGATTGCCTGATCCAGTTTTCTGAGAAAGCTCTGATAGTTTTGCAGGGCTTCAATATTCATACCTTCGGCGAGCATGTCGGCATAACGGCTGATATAGTCCTGACGGTATTGCTGCAACATATCCAGCTGGTTTTTGGCATCGGATAATTGCTTGTTGGATTCAGCCAGACGCTCGGCAGCCTTGTTGAGATCACGCGCTGCGATTTCCTGCAGGGTTTGTATGACGATGGATGGTTTGCTCATGATTGCGCTCTTCCTTGGTTATCTTCTGGCTATTCAGCCACGATGCTGGCAAGTCGGCTTACACTTTCCTGCACGTTGGTTCTTTCTGATAAATCCTGCTGTAAAAATGTCTCGATACGTTGGTGCTTGGCAATCGCCTCATCCAGCACGGGGTCGCTGCCTGATTCATAGGCACCGACGTTAATCAAATCCTGACTGCGGCTGTAGCGCGAATTCAGTTGTTTGAGCTTGCGTGCCAGTTGCTGATGCTGCGAACTGGTAATGCTGTGCATGGCGCGACTAATGGATTGTTCGATATCAATCGCCGGGTAATGGCCAGCTTCTGCCAGCGCACGGTTAAGCACGATGTGGCCATCAAGAATGGCGCGGGCAGAATCGGCAATCGGGTCTTGCTGGTCGTCACCCTCGGTCAGCACGGTATAAAAAGCGGTAATAGAACCGCCACCTTCCTTGCCATTACCGGCACGCTCTACCAGCACAGGCAGCTTGGCAAACACAGAAGGTGGATAGCCTTTGGTGGCCGGCGGTTCACCGATTGCCAGAGCAATCTCACGCTGAGCCATGGCGTAGCGGGTCAGTGAATCCATAATCAGCAGCACATGCCTGCCTTCATCGCGAAAATGTTCGGCAATCGTGGTGGCATAACTGGCGCCCTGCAAACGCATCAAGGGAGGGGTGTCAGCAGGTGCTGCCACGACCACAGAGCGAGCCAAACCTTCAGGCCCCAATATTTGCTCAATGAATTCCTTCACTTCACGGCCACGCTCACCGATCAGGCCAACCACAATCACATCGGCATCGGTATAGCGCGCCATCATGCCCAGCAATACGGATTTACCCACACCGGAGCCAGCGAACAGGCCCATGCGCTGACCGCGACCAACCGTCAACATGCTGTTGATGGCACGCACGCCAACATCCAGCACTTTTTCTATGGGTGCTCGGCTTAATGGGTTTAACGGGCGGGAGTTGAGTGAGGCGCGTTTCTGTACGTTCAGCGGGCCAAGCTCATCCAGTGGACGGCCAGTGGCATCCAGTACACGGCCCAGTAGTTCATCCCCCACCGGCAAATGACGTGCGCGGTCAGAAGCACGTCTTCTGGGGTGAGAGGATTGATGTGGCTTGGGCAGAGATTCAGTCACATCCATGACAAATACCTTGGTGCCGGGGGTAATGCCCTCGACATTACTTTGCGGCATCAGAAACAAACGATCACCATCAAAACCGACCACTTCGGCTTCTACCTTGCGACCATCCTGTAGTGGCACATTACAGGCGCTACCAATTGGCAGACGCATACCAACAGCTTCCATCACCAATCCTGTGACCTTGGTGATTCGGCCAGAGATTTCAAACGGTTCAACGATATTGAGTATCTCGCTGCAATCCCGCATGTAGTTCTGCCAGCTTTGCTGATGGTTTTCTTTCATCATGCTCTCCAGTCGGTTTGTTGACCAAGTGCATCTGCGATTCTTCTCCAGCGTGTTTCGTTGCTGGCATCAATCTGATTGGCTGTGGTCTCGACCATGCAGCCTCCACGTTCCAGAGCTGCATCTTCCACCAGCAGCCAGCCCAGTTCGTTCAATTCTTCCTGCATATGCTTGCGTACTGTCTCAGCATCAGCCGGATGCAGCATGATACGAGCTGGTTTCTTGACAGATGGCAGGTAGTTGATCGCCTCTTTCACCACCGGCAGTATGGCCATAGGGTCAACTTCCAAATGTGTCTTGAGCATGGCCTTGGCAATATCCAGCGCCAGCTTTAATACATCTTCCGCAATCCTTTCATCGGTCTTTTCCAGTGACTCACTAAACCCGGCAGCCAGCTCAACCAGGGTTGCCTTGTCTTGCTCCAGGTCGCCTTTGGCTTGGTCGATACCCGCAAAGTAGCCCTCTTTCATGCCTTGGGCATAACCTTCTTTACGTGCTTTTTCAAACACAGCCTGCAATTGTTCCGGGGTGACTGCAGCAGTTTCACCTGGCTTGGCTTTACCATCAGAAAAGGATGACATCTCCCAGCGTTGATAAGCAGTCTGTTGCTCTTTGGGAATGAGGATACTAGACATACTGGTCGTCTCCGCCCTTGCCGCCTAGCATGATCTGACCTTCGTCGGCCAACCTGCGAATAATCTGCAGTATCTGTTTTTGCTGGGCTTCCACTTCGGAAAGCTTGACCGGTCCTTTGGTTTCCAGATCTTCGCGCATCATCTCGGCAGCGCGTGAAGACATATTGCGGAAGATCTTGTCGCGCATTTCCTCAGTTGCACCCTTGAGTGCAATGATGAGGGTTTCGGACTGTACTTCGCGCAGCATAATCTGGATACCCTTGTCGTCAATGTCGATAACGTCATCAAAGACAAACATCTCGTCCATGATCTTCTGAGCCATATCGCTATCGTATTGCTTGAGGCCTTCCATCACGTTGGCTTCGTTGTCACCGTTCATGTAGTTCATGATCTCGGCAGCGGCACGGATACCACCGATCTGTTTCTTGTTGAGGTTCTCGTTGCCGGTGAGCAGCTTGGTCAGCACATCATTCAATTCTTTCAGTGCCGCCGGTTTTACACCGTCTAGTGTCGCAATACGCAACATCACATCCTGACGCAGACGCTCGGTATAAAAACTGAGAATTTCAGAGGCATGATCTGGCTCAAGGTGAACCAGAATAGTGGCGATAATCTGTGGGTGTTCGTTACGGATCAGATCAGCCACTGTGGCTGCATCCATCCACTTCAGGCTTTCAATCCCGTTGGAATCGCGAGTTTGCAGGATACGATTGAGCAGGCCGGATGCCTTGTCATCGCCCAGGGCCTTGGTCAACACTGTACGAATGTATTCATCAGAATCCAGACCAAAAGACGCCTTTTCACCCGCAGCATTCATGAATTGCGAAAGCACGGTTTCCACCTGATCGTGACCGATGCTGTTCAGTGTCGCCATGGCAGCACCCAGCTTTTGTACTTCACGCGGGCCAAGGTGCTTCATGACTTCAGCTGCCTCATCTTCTCCCAGAGCGAGCATCAGAATCGCTCCCCTTAATACGCCGTCATCACTCATTTCCGCTCACCCATGCTGTTACTACGTTAGCGACCATTTTTGGATTGTCTTTAGCCAGTGTCTTGGCTGCTTCAAGATTTTGTTGATAGCCGCGTGCCTGCTGGTTGGCTTGTATTACCTCAGGGTCATCGCTCAGGCGCACAACCGTGCCATCATCAATCTCACGCTGGGTAAGTTGTGGCTTGGGCTCTGGCGTGACCAGCTTGGTGACCATGGGTTTAAGAGCACGTTTATAGAGCATGAACAGCACCAGCAATCCCAAGCCAAGCTTGAAGAAATCCTTGGCCATTTGCACATTTTCAGGGTTCTTCCACATTGGCAATTCGCCGATATCCTCGCGCACATCACCAGCGAATGAGGTGTTCACCACACTGAGGGAGTCTCCGCGATCTTCCTTGAAGCCCATGGCTTGTTTGGCAAGTTCAGTAATCTGTTTCTTTTCATCTTCTGTCAGTGGACGATTGGTCACCTTGCCCTTCTTGTCCACTTCCTGTTTGTCGTTCACCACTACAGCGACAGTCAAGCGCTTGATAGCACCCATGCCCTGTTGTGAATAGCGCACGGTCTTGTCCACTTCGTAATTGGTGGTCATGTTCTTCTGGGTGTTGGTAGGCACAGCTGGCGCGGTTGCCGTAGCTGGTGCATTAGGGTCAGCAGGTGCGCCATTAGCTGCAGGTGGTGTGGTGATAGGTGCAGTTGCATTAGCAGGTGGCTGGTTACTCAGAGCACCAGGTACGCCACTGGCTGTGGTTGAACTGCTGGATTGAGACTCGTTGCTCTGCTGGCTGCGAATCACCATATCATCAGGCTTCTGGTTGGGCTTGTAGAGCTCATCTGCCTGTTCCAGGCTGGCAAAATCAATATCGGCACTGGCTTCCGCATGCACGTTCTTGGCACCCACCATAGGAGCGATGATGGACTCAACACGCTTGACGATACTTTGCTGCAGATCTTCCATGTATTTCAGCTGAGCCGGATCAAGATTATTGAGGCCGCTCTTCTTGGAAGTATCGGAAAGCAGATTGCCGTTCTGATCAACGATAGTGACATTGGAGATAGGCAAATCTGGCACGCTGCTGGCAACCAGATGCACAACCGCACTTACCTGCTGCTGGTCCAGTGTACGGCCAGCATGCAGATTCAATAACACAGAGGCTGTAGGTTTTTGCTGCTCACGCACGAATACGGTGGATTTGGGGATAGCAAGGTGTACCCGGGCATTCTGTACAGAGCCGATAGCCTGAATACTTCTTTCCAGCTCACCTTCCAGTGCGCGCTGAAAATTCACCTGCTCGACAAATTGGGAAACGCCGAATTTCTGGTTTTCCAGCAATTCAAAGCCAACATTACCTCCCTTGGGCAAGCCCATAGAGGCAATCTTCAGGCGGGCTTCATGCACATGCTCGGATGGTACAAGGATAGCGCTGCCGCCTTCAGAGAACTTGTAAGGCACATTCATTTGTTCCAGTGCGGCGACGATGGCGCCGCCATCCTTGTCACTGTAGTTGGAAAAAAGCACGCGGTAATCCGGTTTCTGACTCCACAACCAGAATGCAGTCATCACAGCAATCACCGCGGCAATGCCTAATGCCAACAGTATCTTGTTGTTGAGTCCCTTATTCAGGTTGAGTAATGCGCCGCCATCCATAGCTGCGTCTGGTGCTGCTGCCATTTCAGTTCTCCAGTTTCAAGTTCGCCGTCCACAAATGGACTGATGATTGGATGTCATTATGGCAATGCCGCGCAAATTCAAATGGTGGAATAAAGCACTTTTAAGGGTTTTATTTGAGCGATTCTGAATTGTCGTAAATGGTAAATTTGTCAGCGTGTAAATCCGAAAATGTATATTCGGAAGGAGCTAGAAAATGAATGTCACTGGAATTGATGCTAACCGCATTCAGGCCATGATGGCGCAGCTTAAAGCCGCGGCTCAAGGGCCGGGCGCAGCAGCGGCAAATAATGGCCCGCATGCCATAGGCATAGGCAAAGGTGTCGATAAAACACAATCATCAGAGCGTGTGGATTTTGCGCAAGCGCTGAAATCGCAGCTGGATCAGGTGAATCAAAGCCAGTTAAAAGCTGAGCAATTGGGCAAGAATTTTGCGCTGGGCGACGATAGCGTCAGTCTTTCTGACGTGATGATTGCGGGGCAAAAAGCCAACATCTCATTTCAGGCTACCGTACAGGTACGTAACAAGCTGGTTTCTGCTTATCACGACATCATGAACATGCAGGTCTAGTACATCCAGCGTAGATTCAGTGTTTACCCTAATGTAATTCTGTTCCATTTTCCAAGCGGTAAAGCCAGGCCAATATCTCAGCTATAGCCTGATATAAGGCAGGCGGGATATGGTCATCCAGATCCACCTGCATCAACAAGTTAACCAAATCTTTCGATTCATGCACAAATACCTTGTGCTCCTGCGCCCGGGCGATGATCTGCTCGGCAACCACCCCACGGCCTTTAGCCACAATGCGTGGCGCTAGATCACCCTGTTCATAAGCCAGAGCCACCGCCTGCTGGGT
>CAYXMC010000074.1:0-7402 GCA_964466095.1 uncultured Methylophilaceae bacterium
GCCGACCCTGGTCTTGTCTGGCAATCGCATCCAGCTGAAATTTCCGAGAAAATGGTGGAGCAGGTGAATGAAATGTTGAAAGCGCTTAGCTGGAACCATGCAGATGTGGCAGATTTTCTTGGCAGTTATTTGTCGGAACCTAAACCGCATATCGTTTTTACTCCACCACGAGCAATAAGCCTGATTAATTTCTCCCGCAAGATGCGCAAGGACGGCTTGATGCTGGATCTGAAAAGCCAGCTGTTGTTTGTTGGGGATAGTTTTTATTTGAATGGCGAGAAACTCTCAGTGATCAATAGACCCAGTTGGCTGTTAGAGCTGGCAGATGTCCGCAAACTGACGCCCGAATTGCTCGAAGATTTGGATGATGTGGCGGTGCAGCAGTTGCATGACTGGTATTCGTCCGGATATTTGCAGTGGCTGGAATAAAGGGGGAGTCCATGGCTGAGTCAAGTTACACAGAGCTCAAAGAAGATGTCATCGTGATTGGAGAGCGTTTGTACGAGGCTGCACTAAACTTGGTTATCGGACGGGCAGAGCAGGAGCTGCTGATTTTTGATGCCGATCTCGGCAAAGGCGATTATGCCAGCTTGCAGCGCTTCAATTTGCTCAGCAGCTTTCTAGCCAGCAACCCTGCAGCAAGATTGACCTTGATACTACAAAATGCTGAGTTAATGCCTGAGCGCTGCCCACGATTATTCGGTCTGCTGGGTCGTTATGGTCATGCCATGACCGTATATCAAACCAGTGAGCAGGCGCAGGTGGCAAAAGACTGTTTCGTAATTGCAGATCAGAAACATTACCTGCGGCGTTTCCATGTCGATCAGCCTAGGTTTCGCTATGCTTTTGAAGACATGGAAACCGTTACCATGTTGAATATGCGTTTTGACGAGTTGTTGCAGTTGACCAGCCATCGCCTTGCAGCTACGAGTTTGGGGTTATAGCAGATGCGGTGGAGTTTTGTTTTCCTGTTATTACTGCTTGCTTCGCAATGGAGTCAGGCTGCCCAACTGGAATTCAGGATGCTGACCTTGCAGTACCGTTTTGCACAGGATGTGCTGCCAGTGATTGAACCCATGGTGCTGCCTGATGGCAAGGTCAGCGCATTCGATAATCACTTGATGATTACAGCAAGTCCTCAGCAATTGCAGGCAATCGAACAGGTGATTGCCAAGCTGGATCAGGCCCGCAGGAATATTAAAATTACTATTAGTCACGATAACCAACAGGGGCTGCGGCAACGCAATATCGGCATCGATGGTGAAATCCGTATCGGTGACAGGGATGGTGAATATGCAAGGCAATCACCGCATCTTGATCTGCGTGACTCTAATCAATCCAACCGGCAACAGGGTAGTCAGTTTCTTAATGTGCTGGATGGCGAGCAGGCATTCATCCGGGTTGGACAATCCGTGCCTTACACCCGGCAATGGGCTTATTTCACGCAACGTTATTTGTCCATTGTGCAGACAACCGAGTTTCGCGATATAGCAACTGGTTTTGCGATTCGTCCGCGCATGATCAATCATCAGGTAGAGCTCGAAATTATGCCTAGAATTGCCCGATTGAATGCAGCTGGCTACATGGATTTTGAGGAGCTCAGAACTGTTGTTAGAGTTGAGCCAGGCGAGTGGTTTGACTTGGGTGGTGCGATGCAAAACAGGGATGAAGTCAGTCGGGAAATACTGAGATTTAGCACACGCGAGCAGTCTCAAAACAATAGCTTGAAAATTTTGGTGGAATAGCTGTCCGGCAATCAATGTTTTTTTGCTTGCACAATAAAAGTGCGTCGTGCATGAAGAATTCACCAGAACTTAATAAAAATGCTGGTTTTTTTTTAGGGAGATGTTAGAATTTTGGCACTCGGTAAGCTCTTAACAGAGATACCGTAAATAGTTAACTTATACTCAATTGTTAAGGGATACAAAAATGACACGTTCCGCTCTGCTTGCCGCTCTGCTCGCACTTGCTCTGACCGCTTGTGGTCAAAAAGAAGAAGCTCCTGCTGAAGCCCCAGCTGCTGAAGCTCCAGCTGCTGCACCAGCCGAAGCTGCTCCTGCTGCTGAAGCTGCACCAGCCGAAGCTGCTCCTGCTGCTGAAGCTAAGTAATACGTGAGCTAGCGTATGCTAGCCAACGATGCAAAAAAGCCGACATATGTCGGCTTTTTTGTTTTCTTTACTGGTTAAGTGCAGATCAGTTTTATCGAATGTCGCGCCATTCAAGACCATTATCCTGATCGGCGATAGCGACCCAATCATGAGCGCAATTTAGCACACTCGCTAATGCTTTCTTTGCGAGCTCGGGCAGGTTGTTTTTGGCGCTTAGGTGGGCCGCAACCAGATGTTGTAGTTTGCTGTTATCTAGCTTGGATAACAAGCTGGCTGAGCTGGCATTATCCAGATGCCCAAGCCGACCACTGACACGTGCTTTGAGTGCTCTGCTATAAGGCCCGTTTAACAGCATTTCCATATCGTGATTACATTCCAGCAATAATGCGTTGCATGCATTCAGCATGAATTCGATATGAGGGGTAGAAGTGCCAGTATCGGTTAACACTCCGAGTTTGTGATTGCCATCTGTGAAAACAAACTGCACGGGCTCTCGTGCATCATGCGGTACCGGGTATGGCTGAACTTCAATGTCACGTATGGCAATGGCTTGATGACTATCAATGATGTGTATGGGCGAGTTGCATAATTTGGGCATGTAACGCTCAACCATGCAAAGAGTGCCATGTGTGAGCCAGACCGGGATGTTATGTTTGGCTGCGAACTTGAAGACGCCGCCGGCATGGTCATCATGTTCATGTGTGACCAGTATGCCACTAAGCATTTCTGGGCTCAGGCTAAACTTTGCCAGGCGGTTTTCAGTTTCCTTAATGCCGAAGCCACAATCCAGCAAGAGGCGGGTAGTGTTGTGTTCAACGATTAATCCGTTGCCGGCACTGCCACTACCCAATGAAGCAAAACGCATTGTCGATATTAGTCTATAAGCTTATTTAAGCTGTTCATAGAGTAAGGTAATAATACGATTAGCCGTCGTGCTGCGATTACGGTTGCCATCCCTATCGTTGATCGTTACACGTGAATCACCATTGTCGCCGTATTCAACTTTTACGCGATATTGCTTGCTTGGGTCTATCTTTTCCTTGTCGTTGCCCCAGAATTTCAGCTTTTCAACCACGCCTTTGTCTTCCTTCTTGGGTTCTGGTTGTGTATCTTTCTTGTCGTCATCACCCCAGAACTTCAGCGAATCCATCAGGCCTTTTTTCTTCTGTGGTGTATCGTCGATATCCACATCGGTATAGCGCACATAGAAAATGCCTTCAGAGCGATTTCTGTCCTCAACGACAAAGCCGACACGATCTAAAGCCAAGCCAACACGGCGCCAAGCGCGGTCAAACTGGTCGTTTACCTTAAGCACAGTGGAACCATCGGTATCCTTGATTAGTGATGCGCGGGTTTCTGTGTTTGCAGTCTTGATAATAGAACGTGACTTCTTCTCTTCAACACCCAGACGTACCATCAAGCGGCGCAGCAATTCTGCATCAAGGTCTTCGGCATCAGCTCGCTTTTCATCATACTTGGTGCGAACATCGTTCTTCTTTTCCAGTTTGTAGCCGTTCTCGATCACGCCAACAGAAGTCAATACACGTTCTTTACCGTCATCCAATGCGCCAGACAAAGCCTGGTGGCTGAGGTAAATTTCTGTGGTGCCTTCTTCAACGCCTCTGTCCAGCCGGGTGCGGAATTTCTGTCTGGTTTGCAAGGAGTTCAACTTGTCCAGCCAGCCCTGAAATTTATCCAGATAATTACCCTTGTCATCTTTAGTGATGCTTGCGGGATCCACCCACTCGGTTTCCATCACACCGGTCTGCGGGTTTTCCACACGTACTGCAAAACCAAGTTCTGCCCAAAAATCGCGTATTACGGGCCAGATTTTTTCGGGATCGGCTTGTACAACCAGCCAGCGTTGTGATCCGGCACGTTCCAGTTTGACGTTATCAGGATTGGGTAGAATTTTTTCCTGTTCAATAGCCTGTTCTCCCTGGCCCTTGCTGTAATCAGAATAGCTGGTGGAGCCACCGGGTACCGAGTAAGCATCACTGGATGAAACTGACGTCAGGTCGGGCGGTACTTCAAGCGGGCGCGAGCGGCCAGCACCCTTGTAATCAGGGGTGGTATCAATAAATGGGATTGAATTACAACCATTCAGACCAATAGCGAGCAGGCTGGAAATAACAACAGTCTGGAGTTTTATGCGGTTCATTAGGGTCTCTCGTTAAGCTTCTCAGTTAGAGGCAGTTTTCATGGCTAACCGTAGGGTCTCGTGGTATTGGTCTGATAAAGGAACCAACGGCAGGCGGATGCCAGATTTGATCAGGCCCATTTCCTGTAATACCCACTTAACCGGGATAGGGTTGGCTTCAACAAACAGGTTTTTGTGCAAACCAAATAGCTTGGCGTTGATCGCACGGGCTGTTTTAGCATCGCCAGCGATGGCGGCGATACACAGATCATGCATCAGTCTGGGGGCAACGTTTGCCGTAACAGAAATCACGCCATGTCCTCCTAGCAGCATAAGAAGCATGGCGGTGGCATCATCACCACTATAAATGGCGAAATCCTTGGGGGCGCGAATTATCAGGTCGGTACCGCGTTCCATGTTGCCTGTCGCATCCTTGATCCCGACGATATTTGGAATCTCAGCGAGGCGTAGCACGGTATCGTTGCTGATATCGCAACCGGTTCTGCCGGGAACGTTGTAAAGTATTTGCGGAATATCAACAGCTTTTGCTACAGCTGCAAAGTGTTGGTAGAGGCCTTCTTGCGTTGGCTTGTTGTAGTAAGGTGCTACCAGCAGGCAGGCATCGGCACCAAGCATTTTGGCTTGGTGTGTCAGTTCTATGGCCTCTCTGGTTGAATTGGCCCCTGTCCCAGCAATCACAGGAACTCGGCGATTCGTATGCTCGATGGCTGTTTTCATCAAAAGGTGGTGCTCTTCGTAATCAACAGTGGGAGATTCCCCTGTTGTACCTACGATTACGATGCCATCGGTGCCTTCGGTAATATGAAAATCGATTAATGCACGTAGCGCATCGATATCAAGATCGCCGTTGGGGTGCATCGGGGTGACAATCGCCACCAAACTGCCTTGCAGCATGATAAACCTGACAATAAAAATAAATCATCGCATTTTAACTTAAAGTGCAGCGACTAGAACACGCTTTTTACAAGATGTGTCCTGAGGTTAATACTGCTTTCATCACAAAGAGATGAACCTTCATTCTTAATCCGCAAAAAGCTTGTCAGTAATGTTATTTAGCCAAACAGGCTGTCAAGATTTGATAGCAGTCAATATCAGATCGAGCAAACCCTGTATAATTTGATCTTCGGACTCGATTGCTTGCTGCGATGCTACAAGAATATATTTTCATACTGATTGGTACGGTACTTGTGAATAACATCGTGCTCGTCAAGATTCTGGGTTTGTGCCCGTTTATGGGGGTTTCCAAGAAGCTGGAGGCCTCAATCGGCATGGCTTGGGCTACAACATTTGTGCTGACCTTGGGTTCTGGCACCAGCTATCTGATTTATGCGCACATGCTACAGCCTTATGGTTTGGAATACTTGCGTACCTTGTCATTTATCGTGGTGATTGCGGGTGTAGTGCAATTTACCGAGATGGTGGTAGAAAAAACCAGCCCGGTGCTTTATCAGACACTAGGCATATATCTGCCATTGATTACTACCAATTGCGCGGTGCTGGGTATTCCCTTGCTAAATGTGCAGCAAAATCATAATTTTGTGCAGTCACTAGTTTACGGCTTTGGTGGCTCTATCGGGTTTTCTCTGGTGCTGATCCTGTTTGCTTCTATGCGTGAGCGTCTGGATGCGGCTGATGTGCCGCCAGTCTTCAAGGGCTCGGCCATCGCTATGGTGACAGCTGGATTAATGAGTCTAGCCTTCATGGGTTTTGCAGGGTTGATACGTTAATGATTACTGCTTTGCTTGTGATGATAGGCCTGGCGGTGCTGCTTGGTCTGGTGCTTGGATATGCAGCACTCAAATTCAAGGTCGAAGGTGACCCTCTTGTTGCGCGTATCGATGCCATCCTTCCCCAGACGCAGTGTGGACAGTGCGGTTATCCTGGATGCAAGCCTTACGCTACTGCGATAGCCAACGGTGAGGCTGATATCAATCAGTGCCCACCGGGTGGTGATGCTGGTGTGCGTGCACTGGCAGATCTGCTGGGTGTGGAATACAAACCACTGAATGCGGAACACGGTGTGCCAAAACCCAAGTCCGTTGCCGTGATTGATGAGAATGTATGTATAGGTTGCACTCTGTGCATACAGGCTTGCCCGGTGGATGCGATTCTGGGAGCCGCCAAGCATATGCACACTGTGATCAGTTCTGAATGTACCGGTTGCGAACTGTGCGTAGCGCCGTGTCCGGTCGATTGCATCACTATGGAACCAATTGCCGAATCGCCAGACAACTGGAAATGGCGTTATCCGGTATTTGAAATCAAGCCAGTTGTGGCGACAGCAACAACGAAATAGACCCGCATGAATGCCATTTTAAATATCAGCAAGATTTTCAAGTTCAATGGCGGAGTTCACCCGCCTGAGCACAAGCAGGAGTCCACCAATACGCCAATCAGCACGCTGGGTATTCCTGCCAAACTGGTGCTGCCCTTGCGGCAGCATGTAGGTACTATTCCAAAAGTATTGGTGGAAGTTGGCCAACACGTTCTGAAAGGTCAACTGCTCGCTGAAGCAGAGGGGGGTATTTCGGCTGCTATTCATGCTCCTACTTCCGGCGTGGTAGAGGCTATCGAGGAGGCGGTTATCCCGCATCCATCTGGCCTGCCCGATATGTGTATCACGATAGCTACCGATGGCAAGGATGAATGGGGTGTGCGTACTCCAGTCGATTGGAGGCAAACGGATAAACTTGCTCTGGTCGCCAGCTTGCGCCAATCCGGGATTGTAGGCTTGGGGGGCGCTGCGTTCCCTAGTCATATCAAGTTGCGCCCAGATGGGCGCTCAGAAGTCCACACACTGATCATCAACGCAGCCGAATGTGAACCTTACATCACTTGTGACGACATGCTCATGCGCGAGCGTGCCGAAGAGATAGTTCGTGGTATTGAGATTGCCCAACACCTGCTGGGCGCAGAGCAATGCCTGCTGGGTGTGGAAGATAACAAGCCGCAGGCTGCTGCTGCCATGCGTCAGGCCTGCGAGAAATCAGGCTTGAAAATCAAGGTGGTAGTTGTGCCAACTCTCTACCCGAGTGGAGATGCAAGACGCCTCATTCATTTGCTCACTGGAATTGAAGTGCCAAGTGATAAGCGCTCTACACAAGTCGGTATCCAGTGTTTCAATGTGGCGAC